>CADAER010000027.1 GCA_902787025.1 Oscillospiraceae bacterium
AGCAGAGATTCGCGGAGTTTTTCGGCAGCCGCGGCGACAACTACGGCGCGCTCAAAAGAGTGGTAAAAGAAAACAATGTTACGGTAAAAATCAGGTATTTCCGCAATTATGTCACCGTTCTCGGCGTTTATATCAACGGAGAGGATATTGAGGAATACACACTTCAGAAAGGCTTTTCCGAATACCTGACGGTTGATGAATACTTTTATTATTGACGCAAAAAACGGGAGGTTTTCGCCTCCCGCTTTATTTTTTATATTTCGTTTTCCGCCGCTACCACGCTGCCGCCAGCGTAGATGTCGCGGAGCTTCGGCTTTTCGATTTTGCCTGTCGCGTTTCTCGGAACCTCGGCAAAAATTATCTTGCGAGGTCTTTTGTATCTCGGAAGCTCGGTGCAGAACTCGTTGATTTCATCCTCCGTGCAGGTAAAGCCGGGTTTTGTTTCAATAATCGCGCAGGTGATTTCGCCCAGTCTCGCGTCGGGAAGACCGATTACGGCGACATCCTTTATCGAGTCGTGCTTGCGAAGGAAGTCTTCAATCTGCACGGGGTAGATATTTTCGCCGCCGCTTATGATAACATCCTTTTTGCGGTCAACGAGGAAGATGAATCCGTCTTCATCCTGCATTGCCATATCGCCTGTATAAAGCCAGCCGTCTTTGAGAACCTCATCCGTGGCGGCGGGGTCTTTATAATAGCATTTCATAACGCCTCTGCCCTTGACGCAGAGTTCGCCGACCTCGCCCTGCTTGACTTCGTTGCCGTCGGGATCGACAATCTTGACTTCCCATTTGTAACCGGGAATGCCGATTGCGCCGACCTTGTTTATATTCTCAACTCCGAGATGCACGCAACCGGGACCGATGGATTCGCTCAGACCGTAGTTTGTGTCATACTCGTGGTTCGGGAAATACTTCTTCCAGCGGCGGATAAGGCTGGGCGGAACAGGCTGGGCGCCTATATGCATAAGCCTCCACTGACTGAGTCTGTAATTTTCAAGCTTTATGTCTCCGCGCTCAATTGCGTCAAGAATATCCTGCGCCCACGGAACAAGAAGCCATACTATCGTGCAGTGCTCTTCAGAGACGGTGTTTATTATCCATTCGGGTTTTACGCCTCTGAGAATGACCGCGCGGCTGCCTGACGCAAGTGAACCGAACCAGTGCATTTTCGCGCCCGTGTGATAAAGAGGCGGAATAAGCAGGAAATTGTCTTCCCTCGTCTGCCCGTGATGGTTGTGCTCGACCTCGCTCGATGAGAGCAGGCTTAAATGGTTGTGAAGAATAGCTTTCGGGAATCCTGTTGTGCCCGACGAGAAATATATTGCCGCGTCGTCTTCATCCGTAATGATAATGCCGGGGTCCCTGCGGGTGAAATACGCGATTTCTTTTTCATAATTCTTGGCAAAATCAGGTGTGTCCGATTCCTTGCCGACAAAGTAGTATTCCTTGATTTTCATACTGTCTTTGACAGCGATAATGCGCTCGGTGAATTCGGGTCCGAAAACGAGAACATCAATATCCGCCAGATCAACACAGTAGGCGATTTCGTCGGCTGCGTATCTGAAATTAAGCGGCACAACTATTGCGCCGGTGCGCAGTATTCCGAAATAGACGGGCAACCACTCAAGGCAGTTCATAAGCAGAATGCCGACCTTCTCGCCCTTTTTGATTCCTTTATAGAGAAGATGATTTGCAAAGCTGTTGGCTTTTTTGTCAAACTCCTTCCAGGTCATCTGTCTGCGGTAAACATCGCCGGATGAAGGCACAACAAGACCGGATTCCTTCCAGTCGGGGCGTTCCCTTACAAGCGGGTTTATTTCGACCAACGCCACGTCATAGCCGTAAAGGTTGGCATTTCTTGAGAGTAAATCGGTAATGGGCATTTCAATTTCTCCTTTAGCGGTTAAAAGTTTTTATGCGTTAAAGCGCTGTATGATATAATTATAATAGCATTTTATTTTTTGTCAAGTGAGAGTATGTATTTTCGGGCTTGAAATTGCAGACGTAAAATCATATAATAGACAGGTAAAAAGCTCAAGGAGAAAAAAATGGAAAACGACAGAAATATTATTGAAAACAATGCAAAAACGCCTTCGGACGAGCCGAAATCGCTCAAAAAAGATATTCTGCAATTTATAAAATACGCCTGTTTCGCCGCTTCGGCGGGCGCAATTCAGGTGGGCAGCTTCACGCTGATGAACGAGGTGCTTGTCAAAACCGATTTCATACAGTCGCTTATGCAGAACCACGAGGGCTTCGCGAGAATAATGCAGAATGACTACGGTCCGATTTATCTTATTGCTCTTATTCTTTCGGTTCTGTGGAATTTCACATTCAACCGCAAGTTTACATTCAAAGCAGCGAACAATATTCCGATTGCGATGTTGAAGGTTTTCGGTTATTATCTTGTGTTCACTCCCGTTTCGGTTATTCTCGGCAACTACTTCACCGCGAAATACGCGTCATTCACGGCTATTGAATACATTGTGCTGGGTATCACGATGATTATCAATATGGTGACTGAGTTCCTGTTCCAGAAGTTTATTGTTTTCAGGAACGCGGAAAATACGGCGGTTAAAAAATGATAATAATTCAAAGCAAAAAAATCAGCCCCGAGGGGCTGATTTTGGTTTTTATTGTGTTTTTTACTCTGCCTGCTCCGCTTCTCTGATTGCGGCAAGGTCGGCGTGGACTGTCTGCAGTTTCTTCTTTGAAAGGTCATAACCGACAAGCAGAATCACGCCCATAAGCGCGAGCATAATCGCAGGAACGAAGGTTGAAATATCATAAAGCTTTGAAAGCACCTCTTCGCTCAGTCCGATGCCCTGCTTTGAAAGCTCGCCGTCATAGCCGATATAGGCGAGCAGAGCGTTGAGACCTACGCCCGCGAGAGTCTGACCGAGTTTTCTCGTGAATGAGAAAACGGCGTAAATCATGCCTTCTTCGCGTTTGCCCGTGCGGACTTCGTAATAGTCGATTGTATCCATAACAAGCGCCCATACCTCAAGCACAAGGAAGGTCTGACCGAGACCCGAGAAGAATGTGAACGCGAGGAATACCATCGGATTGAACGCGAGAGCCGAACCTCTCAGCAGGAAAAGCCCGACATTGACCGCCGCGGCAAAAAGCATACCCGCCGCGCAGAGCTCTTTTTTGCCGAACTTCTTAATCATCTTATTCATAAGAGGGATGAATATTGCCATAGGTCCGTAGGTGCATATGGTTACGAACGCGTAAAGTCCGGGCTTGCCGTAATAGTCGGTGAAAAGATAGGTGTAGGTTGACTGATAATAGAACTGGAATGCGATGAGAAGCATAGAGGCGAGGGAAAGGGTCACGAAAGATCTGTTTTTAAGCAGTTCTTTGATTGTTACAATCGCGCCGCTGTTCGCGGTTTTTTCGTGTTTCTGGGGAGCGATGCGCTCTTTTGTGAGCTTATAGTGCAGGAAATAAACGAAAACGGAAACTACCGAAAGGATAAGCACGCACCAGAAAAGTTTTGTTTCATCAAGGGCTTTGATATCCGTTCCGTTTGCGTATTTGCCTGTTACGGTATAGACAATCATCGGCAGAAGGATTGTGCCGGGAAGACCGCCTACACCCGCGCCGATTGAACGCCACATTGAAAGCGAGGAGCGTTCAAGTTCATCATCGGTTACAACGGAGGCGAGCGAACCGTAAGGGATGTTTACGGCTGTATACATCATGCCATACATAATGTAGGTGATATAGGCATAAATGAGATATTTCGCTTCGGTTAAGCCCGGAATTTTGAGGAACATAAGCGCCGCCGAGATGGCGAGCGGAATTGAGAAGCCGAGAATCCACGGTCTGAACTGACCTCTCGGGCTCGTTTTGCGGCTGCGGATGAACGCGCCCCAGAGCGGATCGTTTATTGCGTCCCAGATTCTCGCGACAAGAATGAGAATGACGATTTTTGCGGGGCTTATGCCGAGAGCGTCGGTGTAGAACTTATTCTGAAAAGCGCCGATAAGCGAAAATGTAAGCAGACCCGCGGTATCGCCGAGAGCGTAGCCTACCTTATCTTTAAATTTTATGCCGTGAGTGAGTGATTTTTCTTCCATGTTATCCCTCCGGTGATTATTTTATAAGCAGAGTTATTCCGCTGATGAACATTAAAACATAAGTCAGCACGAGGAAGACATTTCTGCTCATTTTTTTGAATATCAGGTTGCCGATTACAAGCGACAGCGCAAGCACGGCAAGGCTTACAAGGGTCAAATAAACAGTCTGTCTCACGAAAGTTCCGCTCCATATATCCTGCACGAAAATAATGCTGTTGAGCACAAGCCATACGGCGGAGACGGTTGAGCGGAATTCGGAATTATCTTTGAGTTTTGTCGAGGCGTAGGTAACAAGCACGGGACCGCCGCACACAAAAAGCCCGTGAACAACGCCCGAAATGATGAGAAGAATAAACGCGAGCCAGCCGGGTATTGCGGAGCCGTCTTTTTTTCTGAAAAACCGCACCGCGCTTATAATTGAAAATACGACTACTATTGTGCCGAGTATCTTGTAAATGACCGACGGATTGCCAGAAACGAGCTCTTTGAGATAGAGACCGCCTATTATGCCGAGCAGCATAACGCCCGCCATTTTGCGGAACTCTTTT
This sequence comes from Oscillospiraceae bacterium, assembly GCA_902787025.1. Taxonomy (GTDB): domain Bacteria; phylum Bacillota; class Clostridia; order Oscillospirales; family Acutalibacteraceae; genus CAG-177. Next base: position 4,636 of record CADAER010000027.1, read on the forward strand.
ATATTTATGTGCTTATATTCCTTTATGACAATGAACAGTGAGGCGGCGACGCCGAGAACATTTAAAATCGGTCTCGCGACATCGTAGCCCTCGAGCATAACGGAAAACGGCATTGCGAGAACTGTGCCGGCAAATCCCGTTATGCACTGCATTATGTTGGTAAGCAGAACAACAATTTCAAAAACCGCGTGTCGAAGCATCAGAATCCGCACACCTCAATACCGAGCATGTCCGCAAGAATAACAAGGGTTTCCGAAATATCGCCCATTGCCACGGCGAAATGCGGTTCCCAGCCGTCTTTGACGGCGGTGTTGATGATATCGGGAGCGTTGTTTTCGGTCTTGACAACAAGGGATGTGCCGTAATACTGTCTGCCCTTATCGGGAGCGCTGCCGTCCGCTATAAAGAAACGGAATGAGCCGTCCGCTTTTCTGCCGATGCGGAAAACAGTAACATCATCCTGCGCTTGGCAACCGAATTCAAGAGTGGGACCGATTTTGCGGTTGCAGTGAACGCCCGCGCACGCGCCCGTATCTTCTCTCGCAAGCGAACAGGGAGCCATTCCGCAGTGCCAGAATGTAATTGTGTTTTCTGTTTCATCAACAGCGACGGGATCGCCGAAGAAAGCGCTTTTGCCTGTGAGATAGGAGCAGATAAACATTGAAAGCGCGCCGTAGGAATCCGCCTCGCAGGCGCTTGCTACGCCCAGATCGTTGAGAATGCCGAGCACGGCGCACACGGGAGTGCCGAATGATGTAAAGAAATCGGGCCAGCATCTCGAAGCGAGCGCGCCGATATTGTTTGCTTTTACATATTCGTCATAAGCTTTGTAGAGTCTCGCAAAATCGGCGACATTTTTGCCGTCAATATCATCAAGCCCGCAGATTCTTTTCTTCGCGTCGTCGAGATAAGGGGCTATGTCATCATCTGTAAAGGCTTTTGCCTTGTCGATAAGCTCTCTCGCCTCGATTGAAAGGGTGTTCACGCCGAAAACTTTAAGCATTTCGGAATCCAGCGCCCTGCCGAAGCCGAAACCCTGGGGAGTATGACCGACCTGGAGCAGATTGAGCGAGCGCATTGCCTTCTTCGCCTTGGCGGCGGAAACGGCGGATGAAACAATCTCTTTTGTTTTTTCTTCATCGGGCGCGCCGAGAACATATTCAAAAGGTCTTTCGAACGCTCTTAGCGTGTTTGCCGCTGAAAACGCTCCGGTCAGTGAGTTGAGTTTCAGTCTTGTGCCGTCCGCCTTCGGCTCGCGAAGAGTCCAAAGCACAACCGGGCAATTCAATCTGCGCAGAATTTCGCTCATATAAGCGGCGTTCGCAAATGTGATATTCTGCACTACGGCAAGGTCAAAGTCTTTGCCGTCAATGAAATCCACAAGTTTATCAACGCTTAAAAGCATCTCATTGGGAACGGCGATGTTCCCGTCAACGCTTCTGAGCATTTTTATTGATTTTTCAAATTCAACCTGCGCCGTTTCAAGGTGAAAAGTGCCGACTCCTATGGGAAGATATACACATTTAAAAATAATAATCATCTCGCTGTTCTTTTATATTTCAATACTGATATTTTACCTTTTATATATTATTTTGTCAACAAAACGGGATAATTGACAATTCCCGTCCGAGTAGTTAAAATATGGGTATAAATTCAACGGAGAATCGATATGAAACATAAACGCTTTTTCAAAAGAATATCCTGCTTTTTATTGAGTATTATTACCGTTTTTCTGTTCGTCTCCTGCTCGAAAAAAGAGGGCGGCGAGGCCGCGCAAACCGAAACGACGGTTCCGGAAATAACTACGGTTGAACTTAGGGATAAAGTAAAAGCGGACGGTTTTCTGCCCGGAATGCTGCCCGAAAGTTTTCCCGACAGTCTGCCCGCCGGTATTGTATGCAAATCACAGGCAAAGTATTTTGCGGATGAAGAAACATACGGCTATGCGGTGGATTTCTTCCGCCTGCGTTTGAGCGGAAATCCGTCATCTTTTTATACTCTTGACACCCTTCTGCGGGGCAAGGGCTGGAAAGGCGGCTGCGCGGAATACACACCGGAAAACGAGAATGATGAAACCGACAGGATTCAGGGCTATTGGAGCGACGGAACACTTATCTGCAAAATATCGGAAAGCGATTACGACGAAGAGAGTCAGCAATATACCGTTTCGCTTGACATATACGAGGATTACTTTGAATTTCCGGAAGATGTTGCGAAATATTTTCCCGTCTTCAACGCTCCCAATATCGGCAGCGGAAAGCTTTCGGTTTTCACCAAAAACGGCAAAGAACTTAAAGGCGGAGAACTCGCAGAAGAGCTCGGCAACATCGGAAGCGTCGATTCATACAAATGGCGTTATGACTGCAACGGGGAAGCGTTCTTCGCGGGCGTTGATTTCTATATGTTTGACGAATATGTAAGTGCGCTCGAAAAAGAAGGGTTTGTTTTAAGCGAAAAAGAAGGTTCAAACGACCACGGGGATTATTGCACGATTGAGGCGAAAAAAGTTATCGGCGGCAAAACATACTACGCATATTTCTTCTATGTTGATTACCTGAAAACCGTTTCCTGCGCGTATATGAACGACCTGGACTTTTTCAACAAATACGATGTCTGACAAAGCATAAAAATACGGGATTGCACCTTGCAATCCCGTTATTTTTTTCAGAATTTTATAAAGCCGAGTTTTGAGAGGAAGCCGAGAATCAAAGACCAGAAAGCTTCGCTCATTTTCCAGCCGCTTTCGTTACCAACTATGGGCTTGTCGAATTTTGCGCCTGTGTCGTAACTGTCGCCTGCTTCATTTATTCTTTCAACGCTTTCGGTTGAGAAAAGACCGCTTTCACAGTAACGGACAAAGTTGATTTTATCATTGCAAAGTTCAATTGCCATGGCGGTAAGTTTGTTTGTCGAGGCGCCGGAATTCGAATTATCCGAATAACCGATATAGCCGCAGTTTGTATAGGTGAAATTAAGCGTTTCTTCTTTGTAAACCTCTTCGCTTCTTTTTTCCGGATCGGGTATGCGGATGGTGTCGCCCGCCTTCATGAAGTTGACCGCTCCGCCGATATAATCGTCGTATGTCGAGGAGTGGTTATGACCGAATAGGAAGATTATATCCATATCCTTCGCGGCGTTATTGAGCACATTGAAAATGTATGAGGAGTAAAGATTGTCGCCGCCGCCCGACCTTGTTGAATGATGAAGCGGAACATGTGTCAGAACAATAACGGGTCTTGTATCGCCCTGCTTTTTAAGGTTATTAAGGCTTGATTCAAGGGCGGAAGCAGTTTTTTTAACGGTTTCTTCACCTCTCAGATACTGTCTCCAGGGGAATGAATCCTCGTTAATGCAGAAAAGGGAATATGTTCCCATATCGTAAAGTCCCGTTTTCGCGAACACGGGTGAGGGATTGTCGTGGTTGCCCTGAATACATATGACGCTGTTGGGGTTTGCATCGGGATAAACGCTTAAAAAGCGGTTTTTGATAAGAACCACGCCGGGAGCGGCAATATCAAGCTGCATCTTCGAGTAATCGCCGCCGACAAGTACGGAATGCGGAACGGGCATTCCGTCTTTTTTCATTTTGCCGAGAACGGTCGCGAATCTGTTATATGCCGCTTCATCGTCTGTCTGAAAATCCGACGCCGTGACTATTGTTGAATAGGCATCGGCGGAGAATGTCGCCTGAGCCGCTGAAAATGACGAGGTAAAAGCGGTAAAAAGCATTATAAATGCAAGAATAAACGCAGCAATTCCCGTCGCTGTTTTTTTCATCTGTTTAATCTCCTATTTCTTTTTCTATCTCATCTACAAGACGCGAAATGCACTGAGCCATAGAGACATTCAGCGTGACTCCTGCCGCCCCTTTATGACCGCCGCCGCCGAGTCTGCCGCATATAGCCGAGGCATCAACATCGCCGTGCGTGCGAAGGGAGGCTTTGAACGAGCCATCGTTCTGTTCCTTGAGAGTAACTCCGACAAGCACGCCCTCAACCTGACGCGGAAGGTTTGCCAGTCTGTCCGTGTCGGTGTCATCCGCTCCGCTTTTGCCGAACATTGCTCTGGTAAGGGGCATAATGGCGCATCTGCCGCCGAGATAAAACTGCATTTCATCAAGAGCCATCCGCTCAAGAGAGGCATAAGCTCTGCTTTTTGTTTCGAAAAAGGTCTGAATAAGGTTTTCCGAATCCGCGCCGAGTTCGATCAAATCCGCGGCAATGCGGTGAGTGCGCGGCGTTGTATTGGAAAAGCGGAAGCAGCCCGTATCGGTTGAAACACCGGTAAACAGGCATGATGCCATCTGCTTTGTGATGGGGAGCTCCATCTTTTTTATTAAATTGTAAACCATTTCCGCCGCTGACGCGGAGTCGGGTTCAAGCCACACGGCGCTCGCGTAAAGCTTGTTTGAAGCGTGATGGTCTATGCAAAGGTCGATTTTTTCGGAGTATTTATGCTCCGCGCTTTTGCCGAGAAGCGATGTGTCCGCAACATCAACGGCGACAATCAGCCCCGGTTCAAAGTCAACAATCTGTTTTATGCCGACAAACATAAAATCGAATCTCTTCGGTATTTTGTCATCACACATAACCGCCACGGTTTTGCCCAGGCCTTTGAGAGCGTGAGCCAGCGCGGTTGCGGAGCCCAGTGTGTCACCGTCCGGATGGGCGTGGCACAGAAAAAGGACGCTTTGCGCTTCAAGCAGGGAGTCCGCGCAGTTTTCAATTTCAATTATCATCAGTGTTCTCTCCGTTTTTTTCGGTGGCGAAGGTATCGAGCTTTTTAAGAATCTCCATACCTTTTTCAATGGAGTCGTCCGCTATAAAGCGCAGTTCGGGAGTCTTTCTCAGATGCAGGCGCTGGCCTACCTCTCTGCGGATATAGCCCGTCGCGCTGACGAGACCTTTGACGGCTGTTTTTGCCGTTTCAATGCCGTCGAGCGCGCTGACATATACCTTTGCGAATGAGGCGTCGCTTGAAACATCGACTCTGACCACGGTGAGCATTTTATCCGCCACACGCGGGTCTTTGAGTTCGCGTATTATCGCGACTATTTCGCGCTTTATATCTTCCGACACTCTGTCTGTTTTATAACTTGCCATAATTAATCCCTGTATTCTTCGGTAATAAACGCTTCAAAGATGTCGCCCTCTTTGATATCGTTGAATTTTTCAAGACCGATACCGCATTCGAAACCGGTCGCGACCTCTTTGACATCGTCTTTGAATCTTCTGAGTGACGCTATCGCGTCTTCGGTAATTACAATGCCGTCACGAACAACGCGGATTTTCGCGTTTCTGTTTACCTTGCCCGAAAGCACATAGCAGCCCGCGATATTGCCGACGGATGAAATCTTGACAACCTGACGGACTTCAATTCTCGCGATGTCAACATCCCTGAACTTGGGAGCGAGCATACCTTTGATAGCGGACTGAATCTCTTCGATGGCGTCATAGATTATTCTGTATGTGCGGATATCCACGCCGTCGCGCTCGGCGTTCTCCGAGGCAACGGGATTGGGACGGACATTGAAGCCCACCACGATTGCGTTCGACGCATTCGCGAGCATAATATCGCTCTCGTTTATGGCGCCTACGCCCGAGTGGATAACCTTGACGACAACCTCATCGTTTGAAAGCTTGACAAGGCTCTGCTTGACGGCCTCGACCGAACCCTGAACATCGGCTTTGAGAACGATGTTGAGCTCTTTGAGTTCGCCTGATTTGAGCGAATCAAACAGATTGTCAAGCGTAACCTTTTCATACTGTTTGAACTGCTCTTCTTTTTCTTTTGTCTTTCTCTGCTCAACAAGCTCTCTCGCAAGGCGCTCGTCGTTTACGGCGTTGAAAATATCGCCCGCCTGCGGAACTTCCGCGAAACCTGTAATCTCAACGGGAACGGAGGGACCTGCGGATTTGACCTTGCGTCCCTTGTCATCGAGCATAACACGGACTTTACCAACGGCTGTGCCCGCGACAACGATGTCGCCGGGTTTGAGTGTGCCGTTCTGGACAAGGAGGGTTGCCACAGCGCCCCTGCCCTTGTCGAGCCTTGCCTCAATGACAACGCCCTTCGCGGCTCTGTTCGGGTTCGCTTTGAGTTCTTTCATTTCCGCTACAAGAAGAACGGATTCGAGCAGTTTGTCGATACCTTGATGCGTAAGCGCGGAAACGGGAACACAGATTGTGTCGCCGCCCCATTCTTCGGGAACAAGCTCGTATTCTGTGAGCTGCTGAAGAACTCTGTCGGGCTGCGCGGCGGGTTTATCCATTTTATTTATCGCAACAACGATGGGGCAGTCTGCCGCCTTTGCGTGGTTGATGGCTTCGATTGTCTGCGGCATAATACCGTCGTCCGCGGCGACAACGAGAATTGCGATATCCGTCGCCATGGCGCCTCTTGCGCGCATTGAGGTGAACGCGGCGTGACCGGGCGTGTCAAGGAAGGTGATCTTATTGCCGTTCAGATCCACTCTGTAAGCGCCGATGTGCTGAGTGATGCCGCCGGCTTCCGTTGCGGTAACGGCTGTATTACGCACTGCGTCAAGTATTGATGTTTTGCCGTGGTCAACATGGCCCATAACAACAACGACGGGGTCTCTGGGGACAAGGTCGGTTTCGGCGTCTTCGCTGTCGTCAATGATTCTGTCTTCTATGGTGACGACGACTTCCTTTTCGACCTTCGCGCCGAGTTCTTCGGCAACTATTGCCGCGGTGTCATAGTCAAGTGTCTGGTTGACTGTTGCCATAACGCCGAGTGAGAACAGTTTTTTGATAACCTCGGCTGCCGTTCTTTTCATCATGGCAGCAAGATCGCCTACGCTGATTTCCTCGGGAAGTTTGAGCTGAAGCTGGGGCTTCTTTGCGCGTTCTTCGGCGATTCTCTTGAGTCTTTCCGCCTCGGTTTCGTGTTTGGATGAACGCATACCCTGCTTGCGATACTGCTGAGATTTCTGCTTGATTTTCTGTTTGTTTGTCTGGTTTTCGTTCCTGCGCATCGATGTGCCGGGAGCGATATTTTCATATCTTTCGTTATACTTTTCAAGATCGACATTGCTCGCTCTGGTGTCGATTGTGCGGATTTCACCCTTTGTTCTTGCCTGAGTGGGCTTGTTCTCCTTCTTCTTTTCGGGAGCGGGCGCCGCCTTCTTTTCGGGCATACGGAATTTGCCGACCTCATCCTTTTTGGGCGGCTTCGCGGGAGTCTTCGGCTCCTCTTTCTTTTCTTCCTTTTTGGTTTCGGCGGTTTTTGCCGGCTTCGCGGGTTTTTCTTCTTTCTTTTCTTCCTGCTTGCTTTCCGACTTTTCTTCCGCTTTCTCTTCCGCAGGCGCTTCCTGCTTTTCTTCGGGCTTTTCGACGGGCTTTCTTTCCGAAGCCATATCGAAATACGCTTTGAGCCCTTCTTCATCCACCTGCTTTGCAAGTGTAAATGTTTCAAAGACTATGTCGAGTTCATCCTCTTCAAGAGCGGATGAATGTTTCTTCTCACCTTCAAAATATTTGGCGAGAAGGTCGATTATATCTTTACTTTTAAGACCGAAGTCTTTTGCAACTTCTGAAACTTTGTATTTATTTAACATTCGTTTTCCTCCCGTCTTTCGTTTTGTATCAACTTGCTTACCGATTTTGCGAAGCCGCTGTCATTGACTGTTATTACCGCGGAACGCAGCCGTATTGCGTGGCCGATTTCATCCATTGTGCTGTCTGTAACACAAAGGAGAGGCTTTGATTTGCTCATTGAGATTTCTCTCTCCATTTCATCTCTGAGCCTCTGTGATGAATCGCTGCTCATTAGGCAGATTTCAGCCCTTCCCGAGCGAATGGCTTCAACCGCCGCATCGTGACCGCAGCTGAGCTTGTTTGCTTTTCTGCAAATACCCAGCAGAGAGAGCAGTGCGGTTTTATCCGCCACTTTTCATCTCCCCTTCCATACGGTCGAATACCTCATCCGGTATCGCGCATGAAAAAGCCTTCTCAAATCTCTTTGCCTTGCGCGCTTTTTTGAGACACTCTTCGTTTCTGCAAACATAAGCGCCGCGGCCGGGTTTTTTGCCCGTAAGGTCAAGCGATATTTCGCCTTCCGGGCTTCTCACGACTCTCACGAGTTCCTTTTTCGGTTTCATCTCGTTGCAGCCCGTGCATTTTCTCATCGGGATTTTTCTTGCTGCCGGCATAGGTATTCTCCTTTCATCAGTCTTCCGGCTTTAATTAAAAGCCGTAGTCAATAACATCTTCTGTCTCGTCTTCGGGGTTTATATCTATTTTGCAGCCGGTAAGCTTTGCGGCAAGACGGGCATTCTGACCCTTGTTGCCTATCGCGAGCGACAACTGGCTGTTGGGAACCACTACTCTGCAGACTGTTTCCTCTTCTCCCTCTTCAACCGTTACGGAGATTACATCCGCGGGAGCAAGTGACGCTGCCACATATTCGGCTATATCGTCACTGTAACGGACTATGTCGAGCTTTTCGCCGCCGAGCAGGTCAACTATCTTGCCTACTCTTGTGCCTCTGGGACCTATGCAGGCGCCTACGGGGTCAACATTTTCGTCTGACGAATAAACGGCGATTTTGCTTCTTGAGCCCGCTTCTCTTGAAACGGATTTGATTTCGACCGTGCCGTCATAGATTTCGGGCACTTCACTTTCAAGCAGCCTTCTGACAAGACCGGGGTGCGTTCTTGAAATTGTCGCTCTGGGGATGTTTCTTGATGTATCTTTTACATCGGCGACAAAAACTTTGATGAGATCGCCCTCCCTGAAATTGTCGTTGGGAAGCTGTTCGGCTCTGGGAAGTCTCTCTTCGAGTTTGCCGAATTCCACATAAGCGTCGAGTGTTTCGGGGTCGATGCGTGAAACCTTGACGGTGACAATTTCCTGATTGCGTGACTGGAATTCCTCTCTTATCTGGCCGTGCTCCGCTTCGCGGATGCCCTGGCGCAGAACATGCTTGCCTTTTTCGGCGGCTATACGGCTGACCTCTCTTGTGTCAAGGTCGATTTCGATAATGTCGCCGGGAAGAGCCGTCTTTTTGTAGCGTTTTGCCTGGTCGACCGTCAGGTCTGTGTCGGGATCGTCAATTTCGTTTACAACATTCATACGGACATAAACTCGGATTGTTCCTTTATCGGGATCTATGTCGCAGAAAACAATATCCTTGTTGTTGTAGTCTCTTTTGACTGCCGTGACTATCGCGCGTTCGATTCCTTCGCAGAGAAGTTCAAGTGAAAGTTTCTTCTCTTTCGCGAGCATTTTTAAAGCTTCAAAAAATTCTTTGTTATCCATTTTTTCCGTTATGTTCCTTTCCTCAGATATCAAAATCATCAAGTTTTACAAAACTTGCTTCTTTTTTCTCAAAACACAGCCCTTCGCCGTTTTCAAGGCGGACCGTGATGTTTTTGCCGTCATAATCTTCAAGTATTCCCTTGAAATCGCGTTTGTTTTCATAGGGGCGTATCAGTTTGACAATAACCTTTTCGCCTTTGTATCTTTCAAAGTGCTCATCCCTGACGAGTTCCCTTTCGAGACCGGGTGATGAAACCTCAAGGCAGTAACTCTGCTCGATGGGATCCGCCTCGTCGAGAGGCGCGTCTATCGCCTTGCTCATATTTTCGCAGTCGTCTATGCCTACGCCGCCTTCTTTGTCGATGAAAATGCGCAGATACCACGAAACGCCCTCTTTGACAAAACGGACATCCCAGAGTTCAAGTCCGAGCTGTTTCGCTATTGGCTCGGCTATCTGCCACACGGCGGCGACGGTATTGCCGCCCTTACCTTTGCCTGCCATTGCAATCCTCCTTTTTATAAACAAAAGAGCGGGTCAGACCCACTCTTTTGTCAATACATATCTTACTTTTCGGATTTTAACATATTATTTTGATAATATCAAGTATTTTTTTAATATTTATAAAAATTTATTATAAATATCAATATACACCGAGGTAGCGGTCAATCTCCCACTGTGAGATTCTGCGTCTGTATGCGAGCCACTCCTCTTTTTTCGCTTCGAGGTATTTCTCGTAAACATGTTTGCCGAGAACGCTCATAATGAATTCGTTGTTTTCGAATTCGGAGGTTGCTTCTTCAAGTGAATTCGGGAGCAGTTCGATACCCGCCTTTTTGATTTCATCCTCGCTCATATCGAAAATATTGTAGTCTGTTGAGGGCGGGCAGGCTAGGTTGTTTTTTATGCCTTCAAGACCTGCCATCAAGCAGACCGCCATTTCGAGATAGGGGTTGCAGGACGGATCGGCGCTGCGCAGTTCTATTCTTGTGCTGTTGCCTCTCGCGGAGGGAACGCGGATGAGAGGACTGCGATTTTTGGCGGACCAGGCAATATAAACCGGCGCCTCGTAATCGGGAACAAGTCGCTTGTAAGAGTTTACAAGCGGATTGAGAACAGCCGTCATCGGCTTGATATATTTCATAATACCCGCGATGAAGCTGTATGCCTCTTTGCTCAGGTTGTTGGCGTCATTGCCGTCAAAGAAAGCGTTTTCGCCGTTTTTGAAAAGAGACATATTGCAGTGCTGTCCGCTGCCCGCAATGCCGTAAACGGGTTTCGGCATAAAGGTCGCGTGCAGGTTGTGGCGGCGCGAAATGCTTTTGACAACATATTTGAATGTTACGACATCATCGGCGGCGCGGAGTGCTTCGGAGTATTTGAAATCAATTTCGTGCTGTGCCGGCGCGCACTCGTGATGAGACGCCTCAATTTCAAATCCCATTGCTTCAAGATTGTGGCAGATATCTCTGCGGCAGGCTTCTCCCGCATCGGCATATCCCAAGTCAAAATAACCGCCGCGGTCCTTTGTATCCGTTGTGGGCGAGCCGTCTTCATCAAGATCGAAAAGGAAAAACTCGCACTCGGAACCGACATTGAAGGTATAGCCCATCTTTTCGGCTTCGGCTATCGCTCTTTTGAGAACATAACGGGGATCGCCCTCAAATGGCTTGCCGTCGCAGCCGTAAACATCGCAGATGAGTCTCGCTATTCTGCCCTCGCCTTTGTCAAGGTGCCAGGGAATAACGGTGAATGTATTGTAATCGGGATAAAGATACATATCGGATTCTTCAATGCGCACAAAGCCCTCGATTGAAGAGCCGTCAAACATACACTTGTTGTCAAGAGCCTTTTCAAGCTGGCTTCTTGTTATGGCAACATTTTTGACAGCGCCTAAAATATCTGTAAATTGCAGGCGGATTATGCTGACATTCTGCTCGTCGGCAATTCTCAGTATATCCGCTTTTGTGTAAGAATTCATAATAATACCTCCCGATTTGTCGGATAATATAAAAATAATAACATTTTTAATTTTAAGTGTCAAGAAAAGCGGACGGCGAAGAATTCCGCCGCCCGTAATGAATCACAGTTTTCCGTAATCTATTTTCAGATCTTTGAAATAATACTCTTTGTCGTGTTCGCCGATTTCACGCACAACCCTGCAGGGAACTCCGTAAGCGAGCACATTTGACGGAATATCTTTCGTGACAACGCTGCCCGCTCCGATAACCGTATTGTCGCCTATTGTAACGCCGGGCATTATTTTCGCGCCTGCGCCTATCCAGCAGTTATTGCCGATACGCACGGGCATATTGTATTGATACGCTTTTCTGCGAAGGTCGGCGTCAAGCGGATGCCCCGCGGTAGCGACTGTCACATTGGGCGCGAACAGCACATTGTCGCCCACATAAATATGAGTATCGTCAACAAGGGTAAGGTTGAAATTGCAGTAAACATTGTTGCCGAAATGCACATGCTTTCCGCCCCAGTTCGAGTGGAACGGAGGTTCGATATAGCAGTTTTCGCCCACTTCGGCAAACATCTCTTTAAGCATTTCACCGCGTTTTTCAAGTTCCGTCGGTCTTGTGTTGTTGAAGTCGTAAAGCCTGTCAAGGTAAACAAGCTGTTCCTTCATTATTTCAGCATCATTGGGATCGTAAATCTCTCCCGTATGCATTCTTTCCTTCATGCTCATCTTTTACCGAGCACCTTGAGAAACAGATTTTTTATCATTTTAAGAATATCGCCGAATATAAGCTTCAGCCTCGCGAAGAAGCCGTCGTCGCCCTGTTTATCGGCGAGGGTGTCGGGCATAATGCTGTCGCTGTCAAGGTCGTAATACATAAACTGCGGGTATTCGGGGAATGTATCGATTGTCGCCTGACCGTCATAGCAGAGAAGCTTCATAATAAGGTCGTCCGCGGTCGCGCATCCGTCCGAATGCTCGAAGCGTCTTATCATCCAGGTCTGATCCGGGAACATACACGTTGAGGTGTCAACCGTTTTGTCGGGTGAAATGTATTTTGCGTCCGCTTTCGCGAGATAATCCTCGGAAAGCGTCTCACCGTAGGGAGCGATTGTGGCGCCGAATGAGGAGTTCTTTGAGTCAACGGTGCCATCGGTGACGGTCTTCCACGAATCGACAAGAAGAAGTCCCGAATAGCCGTAACGGGAGATGACATAAAGATTTGCCGCCTCGTTCATCTGCTCGAGCGTTTCGGTCTTGTAAGGTCTTACACGGGTGTTGTAGTCATTGATTTTTTCAAGCAGACCGCTGTGGTCGATTTCACTGTCGGCGTAAAGATTATCGAAAACATAACTCATGGCATCATCGACCGCGTCATCCTCGACCATAGCCCAGATGCTCAGCCATCCGCCGAACATCGGAGCGAGGACCTCCGTGCTGGCGTCGGCGGCGAGATTGTCGATAATCGTGTTTCCGAGATTGCAGATTGCGTCGGTAAGTCCCGCGTCATAAAGCAGCTTGAAAATGCCGTTTATGAGGTGGCGGTATTCGTTGCGGTCCATTACCATTTTGAGATACTCGGTAAGCGATTCGCCGTTGAGCACGATGTTGCCCGAAAGCATTTCGCCTGTATAGCCCTCGCCGTAAATGGCGGTAGTGTTGTAAACTACGCTCTTTATTTTCGAGTTGCCGTAAAGCGTGGCGTAGGTGTTTGTCACAATTCCGCCGAAGGAGTGGCACTCTATCATAACCTGATCGCAACCTGAATTCTCAAGAACGAAATCGATGAAGTCGTTTAACTGCGCGGCAACCTCTATGGGGTCTATTCGCCAGTCATATCTGAAGCTTAGGCGGGAATCCTTCGTGACTTCTTCCGGTTCGGGATAAATCATTCTGGCGCCTGATTTGTCTTTCACCGTGCCGTCGGGAGCGAGCATTACGGGCTCAAAAATCGCGTAGGCGTAAGGCATAACCTTCTCGGAAAAGGCATCCCAGTTCTTGTCTATAAGCAGTTTTCCCAGCGCGGGAAGCGCAACCTTGACAGCGTCAAGAATCGCGTCTGTTTTAGGAGGCCAGATGACATCGGAATCGGGATCGTCGGGATTTTCATAAAGATCCGTTCCCATAAAGCCGTGAATATAGATGTAGGGACATTCCTGCTTTACGCTGTCTGCCGCGCCGAACGCGTTGAAAAGCGGCACGCACACGAGCATAAGAGCAACCGTAACTGCAAGGATTTTTGAGAATAAGCCGTGTTTCATATTCTGACTCCTTTCGGATTTATCATTTTTTGTCGGATTCATCTTTTTTGGATGACATCGTGCCGAGTACGCAGGCGGCAATTACAAGCGTTGCGCTTGCGAAAGCGGCAATTTTCTTTTTGTTTTTCGAGCTGCCGTCTCCCTGTTCGCGCGATGTTGTGTATTCTTCCGTGATATATGAATAAGTAACCGTGCCTGTCCGAGCGGCGGTTTCACGTTCGGTTCTGCTCTGCCGTTGCGTTACCGCCGCTTCGCTTTTGTAAGGCTGAGCCCTGAACTTGGTAACGGTTTCCTTTTCGGTTTTTGCGGGCCTCGCCGTTTTGGAGGAGGCGGTCTTCGTTTTTTTCACGGTTGTTGTTACCGCTCTGTGTGTTATTTCACGCCGTGTTTTCGGCGCGGCGGTTGTTTTCGCCTTTTCGGCTGATGCTTTTGTCGTTGAGGGTTTTGTGGTTTTCTCTTTGGTTGTTTTTTCTGTTGTTGGTTTTGTCGTTTTCTCTGTTGTGGGCTTTGTAGTCTTTTCTTTTGTCGTTTTCTCGGTGGTGGGTTTTGTTGTTTTTTCGGTGGTCGTCGCCTCGGTTTTTCTCTGACCGCCGAAGGTTCTCCGCTTGTATCCATCACCTGAACCTTTATTTTTTCGCCGTCTTCCAGCCCGTTTTTGAAATTGATTCTGACTTCAACCGTGAATCCGCCCGTTTTCGGTTCGGCAGCATAACTGAAATCAAACTTTTTTCTGTCGTATTCCGCGTATTCTTCCTGTGTCATATCGGCTTTCAGCGTTTCATCATCGGCTTTGATTATAACGCCCGCCGAAGTGTTTTTTGCAGGTTCGTTGCACAAAACATTGAAAATTATATAACACAGCGTGTCTTCGGTTTTGACGAAAGCCTGCGCCCAGTATGTATTGTTTCCGCTTTCAACAGCATCATCAAACAGATTATATGGTTTATTTATATCATACTCATTGTTTCTGTTGTATCCGTCAAGCACAATGGCGCAAGCCGGCGCAACCGAAATCAGAGCAATCATGAGCGCTGTCAACAGCGAAAGAATTCTTGTTTTCATCTTATTCATCCGTTTTATTGAATATAGCAAAAGCCGTCGTCGGGAAGGCTGCCGCCCGTGCTTGCGGGATCGGCTGTGTAAAGCGCCGAAACATTGAGGTTGACGAGCGTTCTCATCTCCTTGCCCGTAAGGCAGACCGCTCCGCAGTCCGCTATGGCAGTTTCCGCGACAGCGGCGTCGTTATAGAAATTGTTCTTTACAAGCATTTCCGCGGCGCGGGTTGAATTATCCTCACTGAAAAACGCGGTGGCAGTTCTGATATCGTCAAGCAGCTTTTCAACCTCATCGGGATTGTTGTTGACAAAATCTCTTGTCGCTACAACGCAGCTGCCGACAGCCTGCATTTCTTCACTGCCGAGCGCCGACCACTCTTCGCTTAAATTCAGGACTGTTTTGAAATCCGTGGCGGCAAGGACTTTCGACGCGTAAGGCTCGGTGAGAATTACAGTCTGCGCCGTGCCGTTGAGAGCCGCCGACATAACCTGTGCCTCATCCGTCTGATATGTAACCTGAACATCTTCGCCCGCAGTGAGATCGTTTTCGTCAAGCAGAGCGGCGAGCATATAATCCGTCTGGCTGCCTTCACCCGCAACATAGATGTTTTCATCGACAAGATCTTTGCAGGTTTTGATTTTGTTCTTTGAAAGAACATAAATGCCGTTCAGAGTGTTGACACAGAGAATCTGCGCGTCTCCGCCCGTTGAATTGTAAAGTTCGGCTGCCTGTGTCAGCGAGCATACGGCAACGGTGGTTTTACCCGTTTTCAGCAGTGACGCGATATCGGATGAAGCGCCTGAGAAGCTGACAGTATAATCATCGGAAAGTTTTTCTTTGAAATAGGCAAAAGCAATACCTGTGTTATCGGTGCGGCAGGATATTGTTATTTCGGGCGCGGGTTTTTCGGTCAAAACGGAAACGTCAAACGAACCGTCGGTTTTTCTGACCTTGCAGGACGCAAGACCGAAAATCAGAACGGCGCACAGAATAACAGCAAACAGCCTTTTCATAACACAACTCCCCGATTTTTATGATTAATATATTTATTTTAATATCTTTTTACTGTTTAGTCAATTATCAAGATACAATAATATGTAAAAAAGACCGCTCAATGGCGGTCTGTTTCGTGTTATTCCGAGAACATCGGAGTTGAAAGATATCTGTCGCCCGAATCGGGGAGAAGAACGACAATGTTTTTGCCTTTGTTTTCAGGTCTCTCCGCGAGAATAACTCCCGCTTTGAGCGCGGCACCGGATGAGATTCCGACAAGCGCCCCTTCGGTTACGGCGAATCTTTTGCCCTCCGCGTATGCGTCTTCATCTTCTATCGTGACAACCTCGTCATAGATGTCAGTATTCAGAACTTCGGGGACGAAGCCGCCGCCTATGCCCTGAATACCGTGCGCTCCCGCCCTGCCCTGTGAGAGAACGGGGCTCTTTGCGGGTTCTACGGCAATGATTTTAATATCCGGATTCTGTGATTTGAGGTATTCTCCCGTGCCTGTAAGCGTGCCGCCCGTGCCTACTCCGGCTATAAAAATATCAACTTTACCGTCAGTCTGTTTGTATATTTCGGGACCTGTGGTTTTGAAGTGGACGGCGGGGTTCGCGGGGTTGATGAACTGGCCGAGTATAACCGAACCTTCGGTTTGCTTTTTGAGTTCTTCCGCCTTTTCTATCGCGCCTTTCATACCTTTCGCGCCCTCGGTCAGAACTATCTGCGCGCCGTAGGCTTTGAGAAGGTTTATTCTTTCAACGCTCATAGTGTCGGGCATCGTCAGCACGGTTTTATATCCCTTGATTGCGGCGACGCAGGCAAGACCAATACCGGTATTGCCGCTGGTGGGTTCAATTATTGTCGCGCCCGGTTTGAGGAGGCCTTTCTGTTCGGCGTCTTCAATCATCGCTAGGGCGGTTCTGTCCTTCACGGAACCTGCGGGATTCAGATATTCGAGTTTTGCGAGAATACGCGCGTCGGCAACTCCCGCGGACCGCGAATAGCGGGATATTTCAACAAGCGGTGTTGAGCCTATAAGCTCAAGCGCGCTTTTTCTGATATCGGACATAATAATCACTCCTTTACAGATATATTATATAAAACTTGAAAACACTGTCAAGCGCAAAACAAAAAACCCTCTGTGTTGAACAGAGGGATAGTTTTTTTATGCGGTGCATTTGCCTTTTTTGTTTTCGGCGCGGTGCTGTTTCATATATTCTCTTTCGCGCGCTCTGACTTTTTTGAAATGACCCGCGAAAAGCTTTTCCTTCTCCATAGGCTCAACTCTTATTGAGATAGCGCCCGCTTTGTTCGCGGAGATGATATCGGTGAAAAGCTGATCGCCTATCATCGCGATGTTTTCAAGTTTAACATCCAGCATTTTCGCCGCCTTGCGGATGGCTCTTGTATGGGGCTTGTGCGCGGGAGCGATGAAAGGCACGCCCATTTTTTTGCCGAGATACCAGGCGCGTGTGAACCATGTGTTTGATATTATGATAACCTGTATTCCGGCTTCTCTGACTGTTTCAATCCATTTTCTTGTTTCTTCGGGGAGCTTGTATGACGAATCTATTACGGTGGTGTTGTCGAGGTCAACCGCGACGGCTTTCGCTCCCATCTTACGCAAATCTTCAACTGTGATGTCCGTTATTCTTCTGAACTGATATTTCGGGTAGGCGTTTTTGTATTTCATTTTTCATTCCTCCTTTGTCGGCTGCCTGACCGACTTCATTTCTCTGTGCAGATTATATCGAAAAAGGCGGAATTTGTCACCCTACTGTTAGTTCGATTCGCGGTTTTTCACTCTACGGGGAGTAGAATAAGGGGCAAAAACACTCTATTATCAAGGGATTCGGGCGTTATTGACTGTTAATTGCGCTTATGATATAATAAATCGGACGGAGGTGACGGATATGGTCTTTTATTTTTCGGGAACGGGCAATTCCCATTACGCCGCGGCAAAAATCGCGGCCGAAACAGGCGACATCGCCTATGACATCGCGGAGATTGTCAACGGCAGATTCCCGACAAACGGCAAAAGGGATGTTACCGGATTTGTGTTCCCCGTTTATTATTCGGGTCTGCCCGAAATCGTAAAGCGCTTCGCCTCCGACTCCTCCACTCAGCTTAATCTGGGCGTTTATGTTTATTCGGTTATAACCTGCGGAGCGTCCATCGCCTCGGCGGACAAACTGCTCGCAAAAACTCTCGGCGTTAACATCGACTACTCCGCACAGCTTGTTATGCCGGACAACTATGTTGTTATGTATAACCCCTCCTCAAAGGATGAGGCAATGGAAACTCTCAGCGCCGCTTCAAACGAGATTGACAGAATCTGCAACGACATAAATGAGCGCAGAATTGTTGTCCGTAAAGGCGTAAAAAACGATATTGCGACGGCGTTTATGTATCCGACTTACAACTTGTTCAGAAGAACTGGTAAGTTCTACGCGGATGACAAATGCACCGGCTGCGGCAAGTGCGAGCGTTTCTGTCCGGATGAGGCGATAAAAATAAAAGACGGCAAACCCGAATGGGTAAAGAAAAAATGCCAGCACTGCGTAGCGTGTATCAATTCCTGCCCCGTTGAAGCGATTCAGTTCGGTAAAAAGACTTCGGAGCGCAGAAGATACTGCATTGAGAAACTGGCAAAATAGAATATGATTTTAAAGGGCGTGCAAATTTTGCACGCCCTTTTGTGTTTTATTTATACTGTGCTTCGTCGCCGAGAACCTGCATTTCAACGGGTTCTTTCTCGTAATATGAAAGGTATTTATCCTGATAATAGTTCTGCCCGTCAAATGAAATTGCGCCGTCGGGAGCGATATTGATAACCGTGCAGCCGCGCTGTGAACCCAACTTGTAAATACCGATATAGGCAAGATAGTCCACGCTGTAACCGTAGGTCAGGTCAACGCCCTTGTAGTTTACGGAGAAGTTGTTGAGATGGTCATGACCGCAGAATACGCTGTCTGTCGAGCCGAGTTCAAGTATTGTTTCAAACAGGTCGTCTTCGTGAATACCGCAGTAAACGACCTTGCCCTTTTCGCCTGCTTTGCCGTAATTGAATCTGACATTTTCGGTGTCTTTATAGCCGTTGTCAACATATTCGTTCCACGCGTCCTTATATTCGGTAAGCGGAATATGGAAGAACAGCGATGTGGGAACGACATTGCAGAGGTCGGCGTATTTCGCGGCGAGTTCGGGTGATTCCTTGCAGGTTTCCGCGTTGCTTTCAGCGAGTGCCTGAACGCTGTTTTTATACCACTCGACCTGGTTTTCGTGAATATTGTCATAGAACCAGCGGATGCCGAAATAATCGCCGTCAACATAGGAATGCGAGTCGAGAGTCATAAGCGCGCGGATGATTATGCCGTCGGAGTTGATGATATTGAAAATCTGGTTGCAGTAGCCGTCAACATCATCGGGACCGGGCTCAAAAATGCAGTGCGGATATTTGCCCGATGAATAGAATTCGGATATCTGCTTGCGTGAGAAATATGAATAAGCCTCGGTGTCGTGGTTGCCGAACGCGAAAGTCCAGTAAACGCCGAGTTTTTCCATAAGTGTTGCGAACATTTTCGCGCTTGTTTTATTGTTGAACGTGCCCGCCTGGAAGGGAACGGGATAGGCGATATCACCCGTAACGACAACGAGATCGGGCTTTTCAGCGCTTATCATCGCGGCTACAGCGTTGAGAGCCATTGAATCCTTACGGATGCTCATCCATCCCGCGCCGATGTGAACATCGGTAAGCTGAAGGACTTTGAGTTCCTTGTCGGAATAGATATTCCACACGCCGTTGCCCGCGTTTTCATATTTGAGATCGCAGCCTACTTCTGGGAAGGACTGCGCCTTGTTGGTGTTCGACTTGATACCGACCAGCGAAACGCAGGTGGTAACAATTACGAACGCGAGAATCAGCGCGAGGATGCATCCAAGGACCTTGAGGACTTTTTTCTTTCTGTTCTTTTTCTTTTCAGGTGATTTTTCTTTTTTACTCATCTTCATCACTCCCGAAGCGGAAATAAATCTCCGCCTGCATTTCATTTTGGATTTTTGTTTTTATATTTCCGGACTTTGCTTCAAAGTCTTTGTCTGACAGAATATCGGCGGTAAAAACGGAGTTTTCACCATAGAGGTGACAGTCGACACGATTTGCTTTCAGGCCTTCTTCTTCGATTATTTTCATAACTTCGGAGCATCGGCTTGCATCTCTCTTGCCGAGAATAACGGAGCAGACATCTTTAAGAAGCTTAATTCCCTGCACTGTCAGAATAACGGCGATTAAAATGCCGATCACCCCGTCTATGCTGTAACCCGCTTTTTCGGATAAGGTCATGGCAATAATCGTTGAAAAGGTAATGAAAAAGTCAAGGAAGCTGTCATAACTCATCGCTTTGAGAGTGCCTGAACCGACTTTTTTATCCGCGACACGGAAGAATATGCCGAGCAGAATTTTGATTCCCGCGGTGAAGCCGAGTATTACGGCGTATTTCACCGAAAACCAGATGGGAACTGGATACATCAGCCTTTCCAGCGAAATATAGCCGAAATAAAATCCTGTTACGATTACACAAACGGATATAAGAAAATCCGTTATATTCTGCGCCCTGCCGAAGCCGTAAGGATAGTCGTCGCTTTTCTTTTTGGTGAGCAGACCTATTCCAGCGAGCGCGGCAATACAACCTATTGAGTCAAGCCCGTTGTTGAGAGAATCGGCGTAAATCGACACGCTGTTTGTCGAAAGCCCTATGTAGAGTTTAACGAAAAACAAGGCGAGATTTACGGCGCAGCCGACTCCGATAAAAACAAGCTGCAGTTTTATTCTGTTATTCCGTGTGTGATTATCCATTTCAACAACTGCCAATATATTAAGTATAAAAATATACTATCATATTATAATATAAGTAGTCAAGTTATCAAAACAAGGAAAAACCGGTTCATCCGAAGATGAACCGGTGAAAATCATTGTTGAGCTAAATTTTGCGTTAATTTAACTTAAGCAACCTTTTTCTTTGTGCAAACATAAGCTGCTGCAGCTGCTACTGAGATGGAAGCAAATGCTGCGATAGCTGCTGTTGCGGATGAACCTGTTGCAGGAGTCTCTTCCTGGGGTTCTACTGTTGCCGCTGCGGGCATATAGAGATCTTTGATCTTCTGCTTGAGATTGCTGAAGAGCTGAGCAATTGTGCCGCTGGAAGTGCTGATGCCGACATTTTCAAGAGCGCCGCGGAAATCATCGATTACGCCAGCGATTGCGTTGTCGTTAACAGCTTTGATGTCAAACTTTGAAATAGCTTCAAGAGTCTGAGCTGCAGCGTTTGTGATTGCTGAGAAGATGTCTGTGCCTGCGGTGAGACCCGTGGAATCAACGATGTTCTCGATTGTTGAGCTGACACCTGCAAGATCGGGTGTCTCGTCTGCAAATGCGATTGTGCTCATTGAAAGAGCAAATACAAGTGCAAGAGCGATAGCGATTACCTTTTTCATTTTGAACCATTCCTTTCGTTTTTTATTGCAAGAGCAACAATTGTTAACTAATAATACCACGCAATGTGCTCATTGTCAACCTTTTTTTATTTTTATTATATATAGGATGCAAATTTGATTGCATTTATACAAAATCAATCAACATTGAGCCTGCGCTTTGAGCAATTTGACTTATCAGTCGTTCTTACCGCCGACATCCGGAGTCAACTGGTTGACTGTTGTCTGAACCGCCTGTGTGGGATTCTGGGGCTGTGTAGGTGTGGGATTTGCGTTTGTTGTTGCCGGCTGTGTGAATATATCCAAGATGCTGCCGCCCTGTTTTGCCGTGGTGCTCTGTGTGCCGGGGTTGGCAGCTGCGGTCGTGTTGGTATTGTTATTATTGCCATTACCACCGTTGTCCGGACCCGGAGCCGGCTGCCACGATGTCAGAACGGAATACCATCTGAAGTAAACATCCGATCCGCTCTGGAAGATGCTGTCGTTTGAAAGACTGCCCGCCGAGGACGCGCCTCTGAAGCCCGCTCTTCTCATACCGCTTGTGAAGAGTGACGCCTGTGTCGCGGACTTGAAAGTGATTCTCGCCTTCATGATGAGTTCGGTAATAGGGGATGAGAATCTGTTGAGAGTGCCGAACTTGAAGCCTGTGCACCACCAGTATTTGGTGTAAGGTCTCGAGAAGATTCTGTCGTAGCTGCCGTTCTTGGTGCTGTCCCAGTAAACATCCATGCTCATATTGAGCCAGTCGGACTTGTCGGCGCACTGATAGTGGTTGATATCCGCCTGGTTGATGTCTGCTGTCTTGAATTCGTTGGAAGTGTAAACACCGATTTCCGCGCCTACGAATACCCAGCCATACTGACCTTTCCAAAGCTGGATCATATAAGCTTTGCCGTCATAGTCAAAACGGATTCTGACTTTATCGATAAACATAACCGCGAAGCCAGCTGCCTGGTCATAGACTTCATTGTAGCCGTAACCGTACTGCCAGCAGTCTTTGTCATCGGTGTAGAAATAGTCGCCTTCGCTGTTATAGCTGTAGCCGAGAACAGCCTGCTGTTCCATGTTGGAAAGGCCTCTGTTAAGGGCGTCAACATACCATACGCCGGACTCTGTTATCTTTTTGTTATTCTTTTTTGTTGTTTTGCCTGTGTTGCCGCTGTTCGCTTTTTTTGTAGCGCCCGAAACGGTCTTTTTCACTGACTTGATTGTTGTAACAACTTTACCGTCCGACTGAGTAACAACTTCGCCGTTCTCATCCGTGAGAGTTTCCTCAACGGTTTCGGTTTCCTGCTCCGACTGCGCTTCGGTCGAAACTTCGGTCATTGATTCTTCAACGACGGTTGTTGTTTCTTCTGTTGAAGATTTAACTCTGTTTCTGAGAATGGGTATTGTCACGCCTACGCCGGCTACGACGACTACGGCCGCAATAACAATAGCCATTATTTTGGATTTACTCATAAATTATCACCTCAAACAATTCATTTGCACGGAAAGTATAACAAAAGGTATTAATTTCTGTCAACATTTTTAATAATTCATTAAGACATTTTTAATGAATAATTTGACATATTCATATTTTTTTAAGCTCTCGCGTCCTGCCAGCAAAATATGACATCGCAGATCTGCCTTTTATATGTATCTTTGAACTCGGGGTTGAAGGATGTTACCTTTTTGAAGCCCACTCTGCTTAAAGCGGCGTCAAAAAGCTCAGCCATTTCACTGTCCTTGAAAGTGATTCTGCCGAGGACTCTTAAGCACGATGTGTCTTTTTTGTTTTTAAGCTGACCGTCAACAAAGCCGGTGGGCCACCAGTATTTATCATAGGTTCTGGTAAACTGCGGGGTGTAAACGCCGTCATCGTCGTCATCCCAGAGCATTGACATTTCCATATAAAGCCAGTCGGGCTCCTGCGCGCAGTCGTAGTGGTCATACAATCCGCCGTATGTTCCCGCCTTGCGGTTGTAAAGGCCTATTTCACAACCGACCGTGCCGATTTCGGGATCGGTTATGTAAGTACCCTTCCACATCTGGATCATCCAGTCCCTGCCGTCATAATTCTTGAAAGTTACCCGGCAGGTGTCAATATAGAAATCAATGAGCGACGCCGCCTTGTCATAAAAACGGTTGTAGCCGAATTTTGCCTGTTTGGCGTTCTTGTCGTCATTATAGATATACTGACCCGTGCTGAATACGGCGTAGCCTTCTTTTCGCAGCCCGTTGATTGTCATATCGGGAGCGAGAACGCCTGACGATGTCTGCACATCCCTTTTGGTTGTGGTTTCGGGAGCCTTTGTTGTTGTTTCGGTTTTTGCCTGAGTTGAAGTCTGCGTCTGCGTTTCCGCCGCCTTTGTTGTCGTCTCCGTTTTAGCGGCGGTTTCCTCTTCGTCTCCCGCTATTGCCTTCTTTGCCCTTTCAAACACAGACGGCGCCTTGGTGGTTGCCGTTGTTCTGACCGTTGTTTCAACCGCTTTTATTGTTTCGGTAACGGTCTGCGCCTGTGTTTCGCTCTCTTCGGCGGAAGTTTCGCTGATTATTTCTTCCTGCGTTTCGGTCGGGTTTTCTGTAATAATACTGCCCCGTGAACGCATAACGGAAATCATCAGTGCGCAAGCCGCGATTACCGCCACGGTTGTGACGATGAGAGTGATATTCTTTTTCATTGTCGCCTTTTCCTCCTTACATATTATTTGTTCCACTTGTTTTATTCCACTTTATATAAACGCGATATTTATCTATTATAATGTTTTACATATTATAGCAACAAAAGTTTATTTGTCAACTTGATAATTCCCGATTTAGAAATATTTTAATATTTTATAAACATTTATTTTTTGTTTTCCCTTTTTATCCATTATTAAAACAGTTGAATTTATGACTGTGTTTTGATATCATATTTATAAACATTAAAAGTTATGGCAAAAAAAGTTATGGCAAAATCAAGAGGTCTAATACAATGTCAGGAAAACCGATGAGCGGACTCGCAATGAAAATAATGGTCGCCAAGGGAAAGTCCAGCCTTCGCCGTATGGAGAGGTCTTCACTTGACGCGGAAGCGGAAAATCTGCAGCTGCTCAAAAAAATAATCAAAAAGAATAAAAACACCGAATACGGCAGGCTTCACAATTTTTCGGAAATAAAATCTCCCGAAGATTTCAGGAAAAATGTGCCCGTATCGGGCTATGAGGATTTCGCTCCGTATATAGAGCGCATCAAAAACGGCGAGAAAAATGTTCTTGTTTCTTCGAAGATTCTCGGCTTTTCGAGAACATCGGGCTCGTCCGGAGTTCCGAAATATATTCCCGCTACTGCCGCTTCGCTGAAAGCCTATGTCAGATACACCTGGACGAGAGCGCTCGCGCTTGGTGCAGAAAATCTTGAAAAGCAAGGTTCAAAATACAGGCCCGGCAGAGGAATCTTTCTTTCCCCAGCTACAAACGAGTGTCTGCCGAACGGTATGATCTGCAGCAATATAGCGGAAATAGGCGCAAGGCAATACGGCAGGTTTTATCCTTATATACTCACCGTGCCGGGCAGAAATCTTTTTGATGTTCACGACGGTGATTATGTATATAATGTTTACCGGTTCGCCCTGCAGGATGAAGACGCTTCCTTTATCTTTTCGGTGTTTTTCAGCATAAATGTCAGTCAGGTGGCTTACCTTAAAAACAACTGGCGGATGATTGTTGATGACATCGAAAACGGCACAATCAACGAAAATGTAAAAATGAAGCCGGAACTGCGTGAATATCTTCTCAAACGCATAAAGCCGATGCCGGAAAGAGCTCAATACCTGCGCGAACAGTTTGAAAAAGGTTTTGATGAAACTCTTTTCAGAAGGATATGGCGGAATATGACCGTAATCAGCGGAATTGGCAACGCTTCTTTCAAGCCGTCGGCGGATTATATCCGTTCTCTCGCGGGCGGCGTTCCCCTGGATTTTTCAATTTACGGTGCGTCCGAAGCGCTTGTGGCGGCGTGTTATGAACTTGAAAACACGGATATGCAGCTGCTCACCGACAGCTGTTATTACGAGTTTATCCGCTACGGCGATGAAGAAGAAAAAGTTCTCGGAATAAGCGATCTCGTTGAAGGCGAAAAATACGAGATTCTCATAACGAATCAGGCGGGGCTTTACAGATACCGTTTGAAGGATGTGCTTGAAGTCAGAGGCTTCCGCAACAGATGTCCTCTTATTTCTTTCGTGTTCCGCAAGGGGCAGATGTTCAACATAGCCGGCGAAAAATTCAGCGAAGAAGACGCCCGCAACACGGTTGAAATGATTGCGAAAGCGCACGGCGCGGATATTGAAAACTGGCTGTTTTATCAGGACGACAGCGTTGTGCCGGGCAGATATGTTCTTCTTTATGAAGATGAAAGCGGTCTTGATTTAAGCGGCTGCATCGACGAAATTGAAGAATATATGGGTAAGTGCAACAAGCGCTATCCGTCACAGAGAGAAAAAGGCTTCATCGGCAGACTCGCCGTGCAGAAGCAGATACCAGGCACCCACAAGCAATGGGCTGAAAGATGCGTGTCGCTCGGAGCATCGGCGGCGCAGATAAAACCCGTTCACTCGCTTGACAACGAAGAAAAAAAAGAGTTTTTCCTCAAAAGAATACAACAATCTTGAATTATAAACCGGGAGGCGGAATTATGAAAAAAATCATTTCGGTAGTTCTTTGCGTAACCTTTATCATTTCCTGCTTTGCGTTCACAGGGCAGTCCGCAAGCGCGCAGACTGTCAAGCAATACGGCAAGGCGGGCGGCTATCTCGCGATAGG
Source organism: Oscillospiraceae bacterium (assembly GCA_902787025.1). GTDB lineage: Bacteria > Bacillota > Clostridia > Oscillospirales > Acutalibacteraceae > CAG-177. The sequence goes on from CADAER010000027.1 coordinate 30,471, forward strand.
CGACAGCCTTTTCAGAGGCTGCGGCGCCGACGGCTTCTATATCAACAACGACGAATATGAAGGCGGTCAGTATGATATGTATTTCCTGCGAAATGTCGTGGGCGCGGTTCCCAATCAGATTTCTCAGGCAGTCGGGTGCAACGCGCCTGATGACATGACCGATTCGAGCGGTAATTTCTGGCCTCTCTGCTACCCCGGTATGACAGTCGGCATGATGATGGATCTTCTCGGAATTGAAGACAATTTCACCGACACAGCACTTGACTATCAGTATTATGATGAAATGCTGCGTTACTTCGGCTGGGAAGGCTCATTTGACGGCACAAGAGCGGGTGAAGTTTATGTTGAGGGCGAATGCGGCAAATGCGGCGACATCATCGAGGTTATCAAAAAAGCCGATCTCATCACCGTCGAACTCGGAATGTGCGATGTTTTCTATCGCGTTTACAGAATAGCATCTAACGGCGGCAGCCTTGCGGGCGGCGCGAGCTTTGACATCAGCAGCGTTGACGGAATTATGAACCTTGTGAAAACCGCAATAAATGAAATCAATTTCGGCTTCGATTACTGGAAAGAATTTTATCCTTACCTTATAAAGAAGATTCAGGAACTCAATCCCGACGCCACAATAGTTATGGTCGGTTCGTTCAACCTTCTCAACGAGCTTACTCTCACGGATGAAACCGTCATTCCGCTCGGCTCGCTTTTCTCCGGACTCACGACAAAGATGAATATTCAATATGAAAAATGGGCGAAAGAGTTCAATGTTCTTTACGCCGATGTCGCCAACACGGAGGTTCAGGCAACTGAAAACGACTGGTCACTTCTCGGCGATTTCAAAGACAACACCTTTACCGCCACCCATCCCACGCAGGCGGGTTATGACTATATGGTGCGTCAGATTCTCTCCGTTCTGCCCGAAGAGACCGCAAAAGAAGGTATTTCGGTAGATCTGGGCAGATTTGAAAAGGTCGATTATGTTCTTGTGAACGGTCTGCCGGTAACGGATTATTCGATGGACGGTTTTGTTCTCAACATAGATTATCCCGCGCTTATCGGAGCGAACCTGACAATAGGCGTCAAAAACGATGACGGGACCATTTCGGTAAGATTTTATCAGCTGATTTACAAGTCCGACACCGGCTATTCGGCTTACAGAACATACGGCAGAAACGACTTTTTCGGCACCCTTCTGCGCCCGTTCAGGCTTATAATCGGGCTTGTAAAATCCCTGATTGAAAAGGTTAAGGGGTAATGGATAATTAACACCCAATCATAAGGAGATTCGGCGATGAAAAAGGTTTTATCCCTGGTTTTGTGCGCGGTGATAATCTGCTGTGCGACGGCTCCCGCCTTCGCGGAGAACGGCGGCTGCACCTGCGGTTTTTCCCCGATAATCTATGTCGGACCTCTCGGCTGTTCTTCGATAGTCCGGGACGCGGGCACGGAAAACGCGCAGCAGTTATGGAAGATTGACACAGAGTTTCTTCTTTCCAATCTCGGAAAAGTTCTGCCCGACATTTCAAAGGCTCTTCTGACGCGCAATTCCGACCTGCTCGGGGACGCGCTCGTTGAGTTTGTGAACGCCTGTTTCGGCGACCTTGCGCTCGACCGCGAAGGCAAATCAAAAGAAAATGTCACAACTCCCGAGCTTAATGTGCCGCAGGGCGACAGACACGGTCCCGACAGTGACTACTACTTTGATTATGATTTCAGGCTCGACCCGTATGAACACGCGGACAGGCTTTATGAATTCATAAATCAGGTGAAAGCTCTTACAAAGCATAACAGCGTCAAGCTGAAATGTTCGAGCATGGGCGGCGTTGTGCTTTCGGCTTATCTTGACAAATACGGATATGACGGCATTGATGTCATTATCTGCCGTTGCTGCCCGCTCAAAGGCACTGCCGTCGCGGGCGAAGCCTTCTGCGGTAAAATCGAGATTAACTCTACCTCTCTCACTCGATATGGAGAGGACGCGATCCCGTTCCTTGAAACGGGATTTGCCGATGATTTCATCGAAGGCTCTCTCTACGCTCTGCTCGATGTTCTCAAAGGTGCGGGAGTTATTGACGCGATATGCTCTCTCGGCGACAGGCTCGTTAAAGATGTCGGGGATAAAGTGTTTGAAGAAGCGCTTATTCCGGTTTTCGGCACGCTTCCGGGCATATGGTCTTTTGTTCCCGAAGAATACTTTGACGACGCGGTTGAATTTATGAGACTTCCCTCCGAAGGCGGTCTTCACGACAAAGTTTTCGCTTACAGAAACGCCATGGCGAACATTGAAAGCAACCTGAATGCGGCGCGTGAAAGCGGCGTGAAAATCTGCATTATCTGCGGATACAATGTGCAGAGAACTCCTCTTGTCACACTGTGGAAATCGACATCCGACGGAACCGTTGACACAAAATACGCTTCGCTCGGCGCCGTCTGCGGAAATGTCAAGGAACCGCTCGCCGACGATTATTTAAACTCTTTGAAAAACAAGGACTATCTCTCTCCCGACAATATGATTGACGCTTCAACGTGCGCCCTTCCCGAATGCACCTGGTTTGTGCGTGACTGGCTTCACTGCAACGGAAACGCCGGCATTGACGAATTGTTTGACCTTGTTATGACAAGTGATGAAGTCAGCGTCAGGTCATTTGAAAAATTCCCGCAGTTTCTCGAAGCGGATGACGATGCCGACACGGTTTATCCCGTAACCGGCGCGCCCGATGAATTCGCGAGGCTGAAAGCCGCTCCGTCATATCTGAATTTAATCAGATTCCTGTTTTCACTTATGAAAAAGATTATGCTTTCGTTTAAATAATATATTGTAATAAAAAGATGCCCTTCCGCAAAACTGCGGAAGGGCTTTTTGCGATAAGGTATGAAAACCGGTTAGTTTTCAACCCCCCTGTCTTGTTTTAAGCAGCAGTTCTCTGCCGGCGATACCGGGCTGTGTCAACGCCATCGGGTCAAGTATCTCGTTCAACTCTTCCTCGTTGAGAAGCCCTTGCGAAATCACTATGCTGCGGACGGATTCTCCTGTTTTCAAAGCGCGTTTCGCAATCTCGGAAGCGCGCTGATAACCGATATGCGGGCAGAGCGCCGTAGTGATTCCCACGCTGTTTTCCACAAGCTCGGCGCATCGCTTTTCATTTGCGGTAATTCCGTTTATGCAGTTGACCGTAAATGTGTGAACGGCGTAAGCGAGAGTGTCAATGGACTGGAAAAGGCAGTAGAAAACGATAGGCTCAAACGCGTTTAATTCAAGCTGTCCCGCTTCGGCAGCCATTGTTATTGTCATATCGTTGCCCATAATATTGAACGCGACCTGATTGACTACCTCTGGAATAACGGGATTCACCTTGCCCGGCATTATTGAAGAGCCGTTCTGTTTCGGAGGCAGATTGATTTCGCCGAAGCCCGTTCTCGGTCCCGATGACATAAGTCTCAGGTCGTTTGCTATTTTTGAGAGCGTTACCGCGCACGCCTTGACCGAACCTGAAACGGCAACAAATGAGTCGAGATTCTGCGTCGCGTCTATAAGGTCAAACGCCTGAACAAGCTGTAAATCGGCAACCTCGCTCAGGTTGGGAACAATGCGCTTCATATAGCCTTCATCGGCGTTAATGCCGGTGCCTATGGCAGTGCCCGCCATATTGACCGTGCGCATTTCCTCCATCGCTTTATCCATTCTGCTGATGTCTCTGCTGAGCGCCGCGGCATACGCGCTGAATTCCTGCCCGAGACGAATGGGAACGGCATCCTGCATCTGAGTGCGTCCCATTTTTATTATACCGTCAAATTCATCCGCCTTGTTTTTAAGCGCCTCAACAAGGCTGTTGAGTTCAGCTTTAAGATTGAAAAGCAGACGCAGAGATGTTATTCTGCCTGCCGTCGGAATAACATCGTTTGTGGACTGTCCGCAGTTGACATGATCGTTGGGGTTGACAATAGAGTAATCGCCCTTCTCTCCGCCGAGAATTTCAATGGCGCGGTTTGCTATAACCTCGTTTGCGTTCATATTGATTGAAGTTCCCGCTCCGCCCTGAATCGGGTCAACAATAAACTGTTCGTGAAAACTGCCGTTCAGTATTTCATCACAGGTGCGAACTATCGCGTCCGCTATTTTTTTGTCAAGCAGGTTGACCTCGCAATTGGTTATCGCGGCGGCTTTTTTTATGTAGGCGAGACTGTTGATAATTTCGGGATGCATATTAAGACCGGTTATGTGAAAGTTTTCCGCCGCTCTTAATGACTGAACTCCGTAATAGACATTTTTCGGAACATCCTTTGTTCCGATTGAATCCTGTTCGCTACGGTAGCCTTTTCTGCTCATGACACTGTCTCCTTTTCATTTTTAATTCTCTGCCCAAATAATAACACCGCCGCAAAATATAATCAAATATTAATTGAATTTTGATTAGTATAACTGTATAATTATATCAGAAACAATAACAAGGAGCGGAATTATGGAAGAAAATATTTTTCAGGGAATGGAGTATGTTTACGAGGTTTACAGGCAGGGAAGCTTTCAGAAAGCGGCTGAAAAACTGTTTATTTCCCAGCCTTCCGTAAGCGCGTCCGTTCGCCGCGCGGAGGAAAGGGCGGGCTGCTGTCTGTTTGACAGAAGCATGAAGCCTCTGCAACTGACGGAGTGCGGCAGACATTATATAGACGCCGTTGAAAGAATTATAGCCATTGAGCGCGAGTTTTCGGAATTTGTCAACGATCGTGACGGGCTTAAACGCGGAAGTCTTGTTCTCGGCGGAAGCAGTCTGTTCTCATCCCTTGTTCTTCCTCCGCTTATGGGTGAATTTCGCAGAAGATATCCTCAGGTTTCGCTTGAACTTGTTGAGGACACAACCGCCAACCTTGAAGATTTGCTTCTCAAAGGCAGCATAGACATTATGCTCGACTACGAAACCGCGGGAGGAGAAGCCTTTGACAGCGAGGTGCTGGAGGAGGAGAGAATAATTCTGTCCGTTCCAAAATCCTTCATTGACTGCGACCGCCTGAAAAAATACATTCTTGACCCGTCGGAGATTTCGAAAGCCGGCGAAAGCGGTGTTCCCGCCGTTCCTCTCCGTGAGTTTAAAAATATGCCTTTCGTTCTTCTGAAACCTGCCAACGATTCCCGCCGCAGGGCGGAACAGATCTGCGCCGGTTACGGTTTTGAGCCTCAGGTAATTATGGAGTTCGACCAGCAGATGACGGCGTATCTCGCGAGCTGTTCGGGCATAGGAATCTCATTTACCGGCAGTATGCTTATTTCCCGGACCGTCCCAAACCCCGATGTTTGCTGTTTCCTGCTCGACGGCGCACAGAGCAGACGCAATGTGTGCGTTTTCAAAAAAAGAGGCAGATATACGACAAAGGCCGCGGAAGCGTTTCTCGCGCTCGCGAAGGAAAACAAAGCGTAAGCGGTTTTCGGTTTCATCCTCAGAAACAAACAAAAAAGCACCCGGAAAGCGGGAAACAATCCTGCCTTCCGGGTGATATTTATTTGTATTATATGGTGATAAAAAACAGACAGACATTAAGAACAATCCAGCCTGCTGCCGCGGGGATGATGCGCTTCAAAGTGTATTTCTGCTTTATGAATCTGCAAATCAGAAGACCTGTCAGATGAATCACACAAAACGCGGTAATGATTGCGGTAACAATTCCCGTCGGCCAGTTCGGAAGAACGAGCACGGGCAGAACACCAGCGAAGCGGTAGCTGACAAAGCTCAGAAAGAACACAAGCGTCGCGAGGACGGGCAGCAGCATTGCGGCCGTGCTGACAAACGAACGCAAAACGGGTTTCGGCGTTTCGCTCTGTTTAAGCAGAACAAGCGATGTCAGAAAAGTCAGTATAAGAATCGACGGTGTCATAACCGCGAGCGGAACAATGCAGTTGAACGGCAGATAAGGCAGGCTCGCTACGGAGTTCTGCCAGAAATAAATCACACAGCAGGTTGCAACCAAAAGTAAAGGAAACAACAGTTTTTTAATACTCTTCATTTCGCACCGTCCTTTCCGCGTAAGATTGCGGTATTTACACGCAACCATACGGCAGGATTGTTGCTCCGCGCTATATGAACAAGTGAAAGCGGCGAAGCATCCGTAAATTCATTGCCCGATATTTCAACATTTATGCAGTCCGAAAGGAAATATGAGCGTCCCTTTCCGACATCGTTGCGGAAAGCGTTTCCGAGAGTGACGGTATTGTTTCTGAAAACAAAGTTGTTGACATTGTTTACAACCATCAGGTTGCCGCAGATGTCGCGGAACTCGTTGTTTTCTATGCGTATATTCGTGAAAGCGTAGGAGTGGTTGCTTTTTTCAAGCAGCTTTGTTCCCACCTCTATAACCTCCGTGCCGATTACGGAACACTCAACGAATTTGTTGTTGCGCACAATTATATTGTCCGCGCCCGTGCCCTCGTGCCACACGCCGTTTATATCCATAACTATTTTTATCGCGTTGTGCGTGGTCTTGTAAAAGACATTGTTTTCAACAAGTCCGTCTGAAGTCTGAAGGAGCAGGCTTCTTGCCCTGTGCTCGTGGAAATAGTTGTTGCGGATAACATAGTTGCCGCCTGTGTTGTCTCTGTTGAAAAGGAAGCAGCCTTCACCGATGCTTCCGGGCAGATCTTCGCTGAATGTAACCTCCCTGAGTCCGTCTTCCGTGCTGCCGCAGGTTTCCGCGACGGCGGTAATATCGGTCAGATTGAACCTTTTGTCTCTGAACCGGACGGTATCTCCGGGGTCAACATTCATTGAGCCGTCCGCCTCAAATGTTACGGTTCTGCCGTTTACGGTATGGATAAGACCTATGCCGCTGTTTATGTTGATATCGTCGTCGCCCTGACGGCTGAAATCGCAGTTTTCAACAAGGAAGCAACCGTCCGAGTCGCTTATATGAACCGCGTCGGCGTCAAGGGATGTAAGGTGAATATCGGCCTTTTCGGGATCGGGACCTATAAAGATATTGCGCAGAATGAAATGCGAGGTTCTTTCCCCGACGATTACGCCCATTCCCGTTCCGCCGTAGAGATTAAGGCTGTCAAGCGTAATATCCCTGCACTGTTCATAAACATCAATCAGGGAGCCGCCGTAGGCCGTGCTCCTGAGAATATAGGAGTTGCCTCCGAAATGAGACCACGCGCCGTTATGCACGACACGGATGGTGTCATCACTGATTTTTGTAACCTCTTTTATTACATCGGGATTCTGTCCGTCATAGCTTTCAATATATGTGCCTTTCGCGCCGTAGGTTTTGGTTTCGGGATCGCACTGGCTGACAGCGTAAAGCATATCCTCTCTTGCGAAATCTGGATTGTCGAAAATGAAGTCAAGAGTATTCTTTTCACCTTCGACATCAACCGCACGCGCCATCGCGCTCAGCGGTATTTTATCCCAGTTCCACTCAAATGTGAGACCGCACACCTCAACGCACTCGCAGTGACGGAGAGTGAATACGCTGCTGCCGTAATCATAAAGTATGGTGGCTCCGCTGCCGTCGATCAAGGCATCGGTAATGTTCTCAAGCAGCAAAGCGCCTGAAATACGGTAAACGCCTTTATCAAAGACAAGACGCGTGCCGGGGTTTTCCTTGCAGTAAGCGAAAGCGCTGTTGAGCGCCTCCGTGTTGTCTTCATTGTCAAAGCCCGCGCCGAACTGCGAAACGGGAACGGTTTTCAGAGCCTGTTCTTTTGGTGACTGAATAAAGAACCTGCTGTCTCCGATACCGTTTACCTCTTCATATTCACGCAACTCGTTTGCCTTCGGCACAGGTTCGATCAGGGCCTCACGCTTTTCTGGCAGAGGCACCTGCTTATGCAGAACGCAGGTAACAGAACCTGCCGCCAGAGCGACAATGCACAACAGTATTATGACTGTTTTTAAATGCTTCATTCCCTACTCCTTTCCGTTATCAGTCTGTTTATTCGGTAATGACGGTCCAGCCTTCAAAACTGCCTTCGGTGATGTGGATATCAACCGAACCGTTTCTGACTTCAACCGTTCCCAGAATACCGGGTAAACACAGCGGTAATGTGATGTTTTCCGCGATCGGTCTGAGACGGATTATCCGCCTCGCGCTGTCTGTCCTGAGACCGAGAGCGGCGGTAAGCGTGGTCCAGCTCGACATCGGGCGCGTATAGTGATGCCCGCATTCCCAGTGATCCCACAATGCGCCGAACCGTGACTGATTGTCGCGAATTGCGGTGACGAGGGCATCCGCTTCATCGCGCAAACCTACGCTTAAGCACAGCGAAGCCGCAACATAACCGATGCCCGTCCATACAGCCTCGGTCTGACAGTTTTTATGAGAAAACAGCGTGTCACTCCGTCCTTCGGGGCATAAGGCGTTGATGAGTCCGCTGTCTGGTTCGAAGTTATGTTCAAAAACGAACTTCATAACATCTCTTACGCGGTTATCGCTCAGGTTGCCGCCGAAAGAGGCATCGGCCGCAAGACCATCAACTACCGTCTGCGTGACTGGCTGATTTCCAGACAGCGTTACTGGGGAACCCCGATTCCGATGATTCACTGCGATAGCTGCGGCTGGGTTCCTGAAAAA
>CADAER010000028.1 GCA_902787025.1 Oscillospiraceae bacterium
GAAGTCTCTGTAAAACGGATCGAGAACCTCGTCAAGCACGGAATCCATTTTAAGAACGCCGCCGAGAACAAGAACCTTGAGGAGGTTGCCGCCTCTGAAGTAGTTGTTTCCGCCTATTGAAAGGTTGATGATATCAGCCTCGGCGAGGTCGTTGAGAACGCTTTGCTTTTTCAGCAGAGTAAGCAGCTTTCCGCTCGTCAGTCCGTCAACGCCGTAGTTTACATAATTGTAGCCGTTTGTGTCGGCGATTATTTTGCCGTAGCACGCGTCTTCATAGTTGTAAAGACCGGAACCTCTCGCTATCGAGTCGCCGATAATGAAGTAGTTGAGCGCGTCGTCGCCCTTTTTCTCATAACTGTCAGCCGACTCTTCGGGAAGGTCGTAAATGTCGCAAACGAATTCCTCGGCAGCCGTCTCGCAGGCGGCGGGGGAGTCATCGGCGTAAACGGCAGATGTGCCCGCGAAGAGTATCAGAAGGGCGCACAGCAATACAGATAAAATCCGTCTGAATTTGTTATTCATTATTTTGTTCTCCTTTTCAAAACGCGATTACAGCGTGATTTTCTTTTCTTCAAGCGGCATATTTTTTCTGAAATGGGGCATCTGCATAGTCCTGCCGCCGTTTGTTACCGAAAGAGCCGAGAGAAGACCTACCGCGGTCCACTCGCAACCCGTGTAAACATCCAGGTCGGGCTGCCTGTTTTCACGCACGGCTTTGATGAAGTCTTCAACTATGAAGAAATCGCTGCCGTTATGGCCTGCCTTTGTCTGTTCCTCGGTGGCGTTCTTGTATCTGTCGGGCAGATACATATCATATTCCTCAAGCCGCCTCCATTTCATATTGTGGAGAGGGCTGTCATTTTCATCGTCAATGAATGAAACGCGGTTGTAATCGTCGGGATGCGTCTTCGAACTGAAACAGCCCTTCGTGCCCTGAAGGTGGAAATAATCCGTGTTGTGCGGCCGCGGCGACATACAGTCAACTCTTATTGTGATGAGCTTGCCGTTCGCAGTTCTGCATAACGAGGTTGTGCCGCTGTCCTGCTTCAAGCCGAGAGTGTTGTAAACGCCGGGCGAGAAGGTCGAAACCTCGGTTATTCTGTCACCCGCGAACCACTGCATTACGGGGCCTACGCTGTGCGTGGGGTAAAATGTTCCTCTTGTTCCGCACTGCCAGTAGGAGCGCCACGAGGTCTTTCCGTTCGGGTAAACGAAAAGATCGGCTATGTTGTGAAGATACATACCCTCCGCGTAGTAGGGCTCGCCGAAAAGCCCCGCCTCGACCATCTTTTTGATTTGCTGAACTCTCGGGTCGAAAACGACATTTTCGGCAAACATATAAATTTTGTTGTATTTCTCGACGCTTTCGCAAAGCCAGAACAGTTCGTCCATAGTGACGCCCGCGGTGACTTCGCTCATAACGTGCTTGCCCGCTTCGAGAGCGGCTATCGCCTGAGGCACGTGGCATTGCATCGGCGTCGCGATAATGACCGCGTCAATGTCGCCCTTTTCGAGCATATCGTCAAACACCCTGAAGGTTTTCACATCTCCGCCGATTCTGTCGGCGGCGGTTTTAAGGTGTTCTTCGTCAAGGTCGCACATCGCGGTGATTTTTACATCCTCAATGCTGTTGAGTCCCATAAGGGTTGAGAGCCCTCTTGTGCCGGCTATTCCGACTTTAATCATTTTACAAGAACTCCTTTACAGAGTGATTTTCTTTTCTTCGAGCGGCATATTCTTCCTGAAACAGGGAACCTGCATCGTTCTGCCGCCGTTTGTCACCGAGAGTGATGAAAGCAGACCGACCGCGGTCCACTCGCAGGCCTTGTAAACGTCAAGCTCGGGCTGTTTGTTCTCTCTTACCGCGTTGATGAAATCCTCGACTATGAAGAAATCCCCGCCGTTGTGACCTGCGTTTTTCTGCTCCTCGGTCGCGTTTCTGTATCTGTCGGGCAGATACATTTCATACTCCTCGAGTTTTTTCCATTTCATATTGTGAAGGGGACTGTCGTTTTCATCGTCGATGAACGAAACTCTGTCAAAATCATCGCCGTGAGCCTTCGAATTGAAACAGCCGTTCGTGCCCTGCAGGTGGTAGAAATCCATATTATGCGGTCTCGGGGACATACAGTCAACTCTGATGTTGAGCAGCTTGCCCTTCGCGGTTCTGCACATGGAGGTTGTGCCGCTGTCCTGCTTTAAGCCGAGCGTGTTGTGAACACCGGGCGAAAAGGTCGAAACCTCGGTTATTCTGTCGCCGGGGAACCACTGCATAACAGGGCCTATGCTGTGCGTGGGGTAGAAGTTGCCCCTGATTCCGCACTGCCAGTAGGAGCGCCACGAGGTCTTTCCGTTCGGGTAAACAAAGAGGTTGCCTATGTTGTGAAGATACATACCCTCCGCGTAATACGGCTCGCCGAAAAGCCCCGCCTCGACCATCTTGCGCACCTGCTGAACCCTCGGGTCGAAAATGTAGTTTTCGGCATACATATATATCTTGTTGTATTTCTCAACGCTCTCGCAAAGCCAGAACAGCTCGTCCATAGAAACGCCCGCGGTGACCTCGCTCATAACGTGCTTACCCGCCTCAAGAGCGGCTATCGCCTGAGGCACGTGGCACTGCATCGGCGTCGCTATGACAACGGCGTCAATGTCGCCCTTCTCAAGCATATCGTCGAATATACGGAATGTCTTTACATCCCCGCCTATTCTTTCGGCGGCGTTTTTAAGATGCTCCTCGTCAAGGTCGCACATCGCGGTTATCTTAACATCCTCAATGCCGTTAAGACCCATAAGCGAGGAAAGACCTCTCGTGCCGGCTATACCTATTTTAATCATTTTTCACACTTCCTTCTCAGTTAAGCGTAACCTCGTGTTCGCCCGCGGAGAGCGTGAACACTATCTTTCCGCCTTCAACGGGGCAGTCGGCAGCGTTCTTAACAGCGCCGTCAATGCTGACCGTCTCAAATTCCGCGGGAAGATAAAGCGTCGCCTCAACGGGAACGGAGCAGTAGTATTTGACTCCGTTTACGGTGTTCCATTCGCTCTTTATCGGACCCGAAGCGCTGTTGTAACGGGCGCTGACGGATGTGATGTTCTGCTGGCCTTCGGGAAGCTCCTCGGGCGTTCTCAGGTCAAATCTCGGCGTGAGAACAATCTTTCTGAAGCCGGGTTCTCCGGGCTGAATACCAGCCATAAAGCCATACATCCATTCGCCTATGGCGCCGTATGCGTAGTGGTTGAACGAGTTCATACCCACATTGCCGAAGCCCTTTTCTTTGGTGTAGGAATTCCATCTCTCCCATACGGTTGTGGCGCCCTGGTCAACGCTGTAAAGCCAGGAAGGCTCGTTTCTCTGAAGCAGAAGATTGTATGCCGTTTTGTCAAGCCCGTATTTTGAAAGAGTCGGGCAGAGAGCGCAGGTGCCGACAAAGCCCGTCGAAAGACGGTTGCCGTTTTCGGCTATCTGCTGTTCAAGCTGCTTCGCGATTTCCCTGCTGCAGGCGCCGTCCGTCAGGTCAAAGGCCAGAACAAGAACCTTGTCCGTCTGTGTGCCGCCCTTTGGCATACCGTTCTTCATATAGTGCTTGTCAAAATAGCTCTTCGCCTTTTCGCGGTGCTTTTTGTATTCCTCGACTTTTTCCGTTTTACCGAGAGCGGCGCTCATCTCAATCATAAGGTCGATGTCGTGAACAAGATAAGCGCTGGAAATCATATCGTTCTTGCACAAGTCATAAGCGAGCCAGTCGCCGTATCTCGGGTTGGGACCCGAATAACCGTTCTGCTTTATGACGCCGTTTATGTATTTATCCATCGAGTCGAAATGCTCTTCGAGAATTGTCGTGTCGCCGAACATTTTATACATATTGTAGGGTATGATAACGCCCGCGTCGCCCCAGGCGGCGGCGTTGTCGCCCTTGCAGTAGCCCACGGCGGGGTTAACGTCGCAGTAGCCGCCGTTCTTCGTCTGGCTGTCGCGCATATCCTGCATCCATTTGAGGAAGAACGGGTAAACATCGGCGTTGTAGGCGGCTGTTGTCGAGAACGCCTGAGCGTCGCCCGTCCAGCCGAGCCTTTCGTCTCTCTGCGGGCAGTCTGTCGGCACGCTTAAATAGTTGCCTCTCTGACCCCAGATAATATTTGAAATCAAACGGTTTACAAGCGGATTTGATGTTTCGATATATCCTGTCTCTCTGTTGTCGTTGCCCACAACCTCGCCGTCAATGCCGAGCAGTTCAACATCGTTTTCGGCGGTGATTTCAACAAACCTGAAGCCGAAGAAAGAGAACTTCGGGCGGTAAATCTCCGTGCCGTCGCCGTTGAGGCGGTAATATGCCTTCGCAAGAGCGGAGCGGTAGTTTACCGTGTAAACCGAGCCCATGGGACCGTCGTTTCCGCGCTTTCTGCTGCCCGAATCATTTAAAAACTCGGCGTAGCGCATACGCACGACCGTGTCTTTTTCACCTTTTACCGTGAGCTTGACCCAGCCGACGATTTCCTGACCGAAGTCAACAACCGCGGTCTGCCCCTGTTTGAGCGTAAGGGGAAGCGTTGCGCCCGCGTTGCAGACGTGAGCCTCGCCGTAGTTCGTGCCGTTATAGACAATGCCGTCGGTAATGTTTATGTATTGAGCCGCGCGGGTAAGTCCCTCGCGCACGCGCACTGGAGTGCCTACATAGGGCGTGATTTTTCCTTTATAAGGAACGGTCTCCGCCTTTATGAAGCCTTCCGTTGAGAAGGCGGGCATTGACATTTCGGCGTAGGTCGGCATATTGCCGTCGCAGAACTCGCCGTCCCAGATATCCGCCGTGCGGATTCTTCCGCACACCTTCGCGAGCCAGGTCTTATCGGTTACAAGCATTTTCGCCCCGTTCGTCAGAACGGCGGCGAAGGCGGGAGTCCCCGTGCCGTAGATGCCGCCCGAAATTCTGCCGTAGCACCAGCCGGGCGAAACGACGGCGAGAATACGGTTTTTGCCTTTTGAAACATTTTCGGAAACATCGTAGGTGCAGTAGAGGGCTCTTTCGTTGTAGTTGGTCCAGCCGGGCTTGAACTCTTCGTTGCCGATTCTTTTGCCGTTGATGTAAACATCGGCGCAGCCCAGAGCCGTGAAATAAAGAGTAGCCACAGCGTCTTCCTCAACATCGAAATCCTTGATGAAGACGGGAAGACCGTCGCACTCCTCAAGATCGTTCTTCTGGTTTTTCAGACGGCTCGCCCAGATGTGTGAATTGGGCTTGAAATAGGAGTCGTATTCCGTGGTGATGAACTTTGCCTTTTCGAATAATTCGTTTGTGTTTTTGTTGAATAAACTGTCAAATAAATCGCCCATACTGACCTCCGGATGTATATTTTTACAACATAATTATAAATATCATATCACTATTATAAGAACAATTCAAGTATATTATTAAGAGTATTTCAAGTTTTTGACACAATATATAGTGCGTTGACAATTAACCGCCCCCGTTGTAAAATATTTGTTGCAAAATTATCATTGTGAGGTGGAAAAACCTTGAGTAGCAGCGACGGTCATATACGACCCGGTCACAGTAAAAAAACAGCATACAGCGTAAAGACCGATGTAATAATCCGCGGCTCTCAGGGGCTTCGCGGGTAATTGCTTTGTTTTGTTTGCAATAACTTCCGTCCTTGCGCTTATGCGGAAAGGGCGGCTTTTTTATTATGGAAGACGGTGTTCTTTTAAACATTACGCAGAAATTGCTGAACGACGGCAAATACTCCGCCGTCAAAAACATTGTCTCGGAGATGAACGCGGTTGACATAGCGCAGATTATCTCCGACGCGGCACCCGAAAACCAGGTGAGAATATTCAGACTTCTCCCCACCGAGATTTCGGCGGAAACCTTCTCATATCTTGACACCGATGTTCAGAGCACGATAGTCGATTCAATCACAAACGCCGAGCTCGGAAAACTCGTTGACGAAATGTTCATCGACGACGCGGTTGACTTCCTTGAGGATGTTCCCGCAAATGTCGTAACGAGGGTTCTCGCGCACACAAGCGCGGACACGCGCAAGACAATCAACAGATTTTTGAACTATCCCGAGGATTCCGCGGGCAGCATTATGACCGCGGAAATGGCGGCCTTCAATGTCAACTGCACTGTCGAGGAGGCAATAGCGGATTTAAGACGCACGGCGCTCGACAAGGAGAGCATTGAAACCTGCTACTGCATTGACAAGAACAGGATTCTTTTAGGCAGCGTTCCCATAAGAAGGCTCATCGTTTCAAAGCCCGAAACGAAAATCGGCGACATTATGTATGACGACGAGCAGTTGATCTATGTTACAACGACGGACGACCAGGAAACCGTAGCGCAGATAGTGCGCAAATACGACCTTCTTTCCGTTCCCGTTGTGGATAAGGAAAAACGTCTTGTCGGCATAATCACCGTGGACGACATCGTTGATGTCATCCAGCAGGAGAACACAGAAGACTTTGAAAAGATGGCTTTGCTTATTCCTTCGGAAGAGGACTATATGAAAACGGGCGTGGTCAAGCTTTTCAGAAACAGAATTCCCTGGCTCCTCATCCTTATGGTTTCGGCAACTTTCACGGGCTTCATCATTGACAATTTCGAAGATAAACTGGCGGCTGTCGCGGGCCTTACGGCGTGTATTCCGATGCTTATGGACACCAGCGGTAACTCGGGCAACCAGGTTTCAACCCTTATCATCCGCGGTCTCGCCCTCGGCACCGTAAAACTCAAAGACTACTTTATGGTTCTCTGGAAAGAGATAAGAGTCGCGCTTATGTGCGGCGTCACTCTCGCCGCGGCTAATTTCGTGAGAATGTATCTTCTCAATTTCGTCACCCACAGCGTGGCGGCGGACAGAATGTTCCGCATTTTCTTCGTCGTGTGCATCTCAATGCTTTTCACTGTTGTTGTGGCGAAAATCATCGGCTGCTCGCTGCCTATGCTCGCAAAAGTCCTGCGTCTTGACCCCGCGCTTATGGCAGGTCCGATGATTACCACAATCGTCGATGCGGTTTCGCTTCTCATCTATTTCGGCTTCGCGTCCGTCGTGCTGTTTTAGATGAATTTCAATTAGATATTATGAACTGAAAATATGTGCGGAATTTGGTGAATCCGCACATATTTTTTCTTTGTGTTGACCGCTGAAAATTATAATGTTAAAATTATTCTGTTATATTTTTTTGCTTGGAGGGCTATAAATGTTCAGAAAAACAATTGCGGCAATTCTGTGCTTTCTACTTGTGTTTTGTCTGTTTGTCGGATGCGGCGCAAAAAAAGAAACGCCAGAGAAAACAACCGAGGAAACCGTTGCAGAATTAGAAACAACAGCAGCAGAACAAACCCAACAGGAATCTGAAAAATTACTTGATATCAAGTTTTCAACTAAGGATGTTCAAAAAATGTCTAATTGGAAAAATGACAATTATTATGTCAGCAATGGTGTTTGGTCGGTCTTGGGCGTTGACAAAATACAGAAAAAATATGGAATGAGCACAAGCAAATCTGGTTCTGAAGAAAGCTTGATTTGTGAAAAGTTTTGTTATTCTATAACAATAATTGATGAATGGATTTATTGCTGCGCAAGGGTTAATGGTTCAGAAACAAATTCAATTATTAAAATAAGAATTTCCGGCTCGGGTGAAAAGACGCTTGTTGAACCCCAAAAGAACTGTTCTATTGGCGAAATGATGATTTATGATTCGATGATTTATTTTACAGAATATAATTTGAATAATAACAATGGTTCTACTTTATATTGCTGTGATTTAAATGGTAAAAACAGGAAAACCGTAATAGATAAAAAAATATACGAGTTTTACATTATTGGGGATACTGTTTTATACACGGATTTTGAAACCATGCGTTTGCATACTTGCACAATTTCGGGAGAAAACGAAAAACTGCTTGTTGATGACTGGGTAATGAATTTTATTTATGATGGTTCAAAGTTGTTTTATTTAGGTTTTAAAGAAAACATGACAAGAAAAGAATTTGAAAAACTAGATGACCTTTATAAATGCGTGATTAAGTGCGTTTTTTCGGAAAACGAAAAAGGGGAAATAATTGTATCTAATGCGTCTTCTCTTACTGATATAGCAATAGATGATGAATATATTTATTACGGCAATTATGATGACTCCAGCAGACTGTATAGAGTGACAAAAGACGGCAAAAAAACAATGCTTGTTTCAAAGGATACATATGTTGAAGATATGCTATTATATGGTGACAGCATTATTTATATTGATTTGAAAAAAGAAAAAGGCGATCTTTATTACTTTGAGAAAGTTGTTTGTTCCGATAAAAACGGAGACAATAAAGTTTTATTGAATGATTTATATAATTGAACAATATCCTGTTAACAAATCATAAAGAGGTGTTTTATATGATGAAAAAAATCATTGCCCTTCTGCTCGCGGCGGTAACCGTGTTTTTCTGCGCTGTTCCCGCCTTCTCCGCAACGGACGGCTCGCAGAATTTCACACCCGTTATCCGTTTTGTGGCGGCGAGCGACACGCATGTAAAGGATGCCGACGATGTAAACTCCTCGCGAATTCCGGCAATGATGGAACTCGCCTACTCGATAGCGGATGCCGACTCCGCATACAGCAAGGTTGACGCCCTGCTTATCGCGGGCGATCTCACCAACGACGGCACGACCACCGAGTTTGACAAATTCTGGAGCGCCGTTGACTCCTCGCTCAGGGATGAAACGCAGTTCATCGGCGTTGTCGCGAAGAACCACGACGGCTACAAGATGAGCCGCAAGGACGTTCACGCTTATTATACCGGCCTTACGGGCAACAGCGCGGATTTTCATGTTGTCATAAACGGCTACCATTTCATAGGTCTTTCAGCCTCCGACAACGACACCGTCCATTATGACAACGGTCAGATAAAATGGCTCGACGAGCAGCTCGCCAAGGCGACCGCCGAAGATCCCGGCAAACCCGTGTTCGTCACACATCACGAGCATGTCAGAGGCACCGTTTACGGCAGCTCGAATTATGACGGCTGGGGCGTTCCGTATTTCAAATCCACTCTCGACAAATATCCGCAGGTCGTTGATTTCTCGGGACACTCGCATTTCCCGTTAAACGATCCGCGTTCCGTCTGGCAGGGCAATTTCACCGCCATCGGCACGGGAGCGATTTACTATTCAGAGTTTACGATTGACGAAACCCGCTCCTACGATCCGCCCGACTGCACCGATACCGTTACCTGCTGGATAGTCGAGCTTGACAAAAACAACGATATGCGTCTTCGCGGTTACGATATAACCGAAAAAACGCTTCTGTGCGAATACACGCTCAAAAACCCCGCGGATAAAAACAACAGAGAGTTCACCCCCGCTAAGCTCGAGGCAGCCTCGAAGGCCCCCGAATTTGAAAACGGAGCGGGAATACAGGCAGCCGTTGACGGCGGAAACTGCAAGGTTACCGCCCCTCTCGCGAAATCCGTTGACGGCAAGCCCGTCGTTCTCTACCGCGTTTACGCTGAGAACTCGCTCGGCATCACCGTCGCGAGAAACTGGACTCTTCCGCCTTATTACAGGGCGATACCGCAGGAAAATGTCGAACTGACGCTTGACGGACTGTCAACGGGCGATTACACAATAAGCGTGGTCGCCGAGAACGCCTACGGAATGCAGTCCGAACCGCTTGAAGTGAAGATAAGCGTTGAGGGCGGAAACGCTCTCGCGGGCCTGTGGAACGCTGTCAAGCTGTTCTTCATCGACATCTTCATTTTCTTCATTAAAATCTTCTGAAAACAAGGCGCAGAATAAATCAAAAGGGGGATTTATATGGCTGACTGTCCCAAATGCGGAAAGCATCTGCGTATGCTCGACTGGCGGCAGACCTGCCCTCACTGCGGAGTGAATCTCGTCTATTACAAATCAAACGAGAAACTGCTCGACGACAGCGAAAAGGCGGAAATCGAGCACGCCCACACGCAGCCGAAGATTGACAGGGCAAAGGCGGCATATTTCGGCTCGCCCATCGCGGTAACGCGGTTCGTGCTGACAATTCTGCCCGTCGTCACTCTGCTTATTCCGTTCGCGAAATTCAATTCGCCCTCGGGCTCGAAACTCATCAATCTAGTAAGCGTAATAAACTTTTTCCGCTCCGGCGGAATGAACGCCTTTACGGCGAATATCACAAAGAACACCCTCACCCTCGCGCTCGCCCTTATGTGCGTGGCGGCGGCAATGTTCTTAATAAACGCAATCTTTCTTATCGCCTCGTTCGGCAAACACGGCAAAGGCAGGCAGACTTTTCTTTACACCTTCACATTCGCCCTCGCCTTCGGCGCGGTCGTCCTGCTCGCCGTCGGCGGAAAGGATGTCAGCGTCTTCACGCAGAACTACACATCCGCATCGCCTTTTATAGGCGCGATTGTGTTTTTGGCGGCGGAGGCGGCGGCTCTTATCGTGAACATTGTTCTCTACGGAAAGGGCATAAAAGTCAACTACACTCCCTGCCTTATCGGCGGCCTTCCCAAAGAGGAATACTACTCCTATGTGGAGCAGGGGATGACCCGTGAGGAAATCCGCCGCAAAATGCTTGTCGCTCTTGCCGAAATGCAGGAGGAATACGACAAAAAGGTTGCCGCCGAAGAAGCGGAGCACGAAAGGGGAGGTGAATAGGAATGGCTGCGAACATCCCGAAAGAACAGGCTGTGCAGATAGCCCTCAACGGCACGGATGAAGAGGTCAACAAACAGCTCCGCCAATACACCGATGTCGACCGCAGAGTAGTTTCGAGAAAAGAAACGGTAGGCTACATTCTTTTTACCTCGTTCCGCGATTTCAACATAAACGGGCATAAGGATATTTTCGCCGAGACAATTCTGAAAATCAGCCTTAACCTTCAGTCCGTATATAACGCCTTCGCGGGAATATGGGATGTTGTCGACGATATCATCATCGGCGGCATCGTCGAAAAAACAAGAACCCGCTGGGGCAAATTCATACCCTATATGGCGATGTCGGGCATACCGCTCGCGGTAATGTCAGTGATTTACTGGGCGCTTCCCTACCTCATCGGTCAGGAAAACTGCGCGGACCTGAACTATATGCCCAAGTTTCTTATCTGGGGGGCGCTCGAACTTGTCAACGAGGTCGTCGAAAACTTCAGGAACGTTTCCGTCGGCGGCTATATGTCAACGGTTACGCCTTACCCCACCGACAGACGCAGGCTCATTTCGATTTCATCCTACGCGAGCATAATCTTTTCGAGACTGCCCGATTTAGTCATCGAGTTCGCAATGGACTTCATCACAAACGGTCTCGTCAAAACGGCGAAGTCTTCCGAGCAGGCGCTCAAAAAAGCGTTCGTCATTCTCGGACCGTCAACAATGGTCGTCTCGGCAATCATCATCACCTGGTATTGCTCAATAGCCAAAGAGCGCGTTCACCAGAAAATCGAAACACCGAAAATCAGGGAGAGCCTGCGCATAGTCTTCACGAACAAACCGCTTCTCGCGAAAATGATAGCGGACGCTTTCGGCTCGTTCGGAACGGGCGTTTCGACAAACGACTACTACCGCTATGTGCTTTATATGACAACATTTGAGACGATTGCGGGCATTCCGTCGGTATTCTTCCAGCCGTTCGGCTTCGCGAAATACAACGCCCTCGCCTCGCGCTTCTCAACAAAATCGCTCTATATGGTAAGCCAGGTCTTCGCCAAGACCTTCTATATCCCGCTGTGGTTCTACGGCAGGTTCTTGAAGACGAAGAAGGGCAAATACTTCTTCCAGAGCCGCGTCGCCATGCTGCCCGTCACGGCCGTTTGGGAGTGCATCTACGCCACATTCTGGGGCGTCAAGAGCATTTCGGGCAACGAGATAAGCAACGAGTGCAACGACTATATAGAATGGAAATACGGCCAGCGCAACGAGGCGACTCTCTCGGTCGCCAGCACGATTATCTGCAAGATTCCGTCAAGATTAAACGGCATCATCCAGCCGCAGTTCAAGCGCTGGATAGGCTACGACCAGACCGCCTACGCCCAGGCGAAACCCCAGACCTTCCGTGCGCAGAAATGGCTGTTCGCGTTCGCGACAATCATTACCGCTTTCACCGTGCTTGTCGGTATGATACCGATGTTCTGGTATAACATCGACAAGGAAACCCGCGACAGAATGTATCGCGAACTCAACGAGCGCAGAATAAAGATAGCCGAAAAAATCAACGCGGAAGAAAACAGCTCCGCGGAGGAAGCGGAACAAAACGCATAAAAAAATCCCCGTATCAGCAACGATACGGGGTTCTTTCTTTTCTTTTTACTGCGGAATCGTGTTGATTATCGAGAGCAGCATTCTGATAAGGTTGAGAATGCCCGATGCCCACCAGCTCGCGGGATTGAGAGCGGTGATGACCTGCGCTATCGCAACACCGAATTCGCCGGCGCCGAGGATTTCGCTGATTATTGCCATAATTCCGGTTTCGGTATCCATTTTCTGTTCCTCCTGTATGATTTTAACTTAATATAATACTTTTTCACCGGGTTGTCAATTATAATATTGATATAAAGCGGGACGCTGTGATATAATGTCAAAAAACAAACAGGAGCGGTTTATGGGTATCTCGGAATTTTTCTATAAAAAAATGCTCGCGATGCTTGACACATCGGAGCCGAAGCCTTTGCAGGGCGAGCCTCTCGGCAGAGGGGATTCGCTTATGACCTTTGTCGTTTTCGGCGACCCGCAGGTGTCGAATTATATGTTCGCGAGAGAAAACTCTTTTTATGCCGCCTGCAAGGATGTCGCCCGCTGTGAGGGCATCGACGCCCTTGTAATCGTCGGCGATATTGTCGAAAACGGGATGAAATGCGAGTTCCGCACAGTGGCGAGAATGCTCTCGGAACTGTCGGAAAAAGTCGACCGCTTCTTCCTTGTGCCGGGCAATCACGACATCCGCTTCCGTCCATTTAAACTTCAGCTTAAAAGATTCCGCGAATTCGCCGCCTCGACGAAGAACGCCGTCGTTCCCGAAGAGGGCAGATACTGGCACTCCTTTGACTACCCCTGTTGCAGATTCATTATGATGGGCGCAGACAGGTCGAAAATCGAGGCGTCTTACATAAGCCCCGCCCAGCTCGAATGGCTGGACCGTGAAATAGGCATAGCCGAAAGCGAAAACAAGCCCGCGTTCGTCTTTAACCACCAGACTCTCAAAAGGCACAACGGCCTGCCGATGACCTGGCTGGGAAAAGGCAAGTGGAGAGGCTCGATAGGCAGACAGAGCGACGATGTGAAAAGGATTTTCGAAAAGCATAACAATGTCATTTTCATCACGGGGCATCTTCACTGGGGAGTAAACGAATACACCTGCGAGGATTACGGCTCATATAAATCAATTGCCGCCCCGACAATCGGAGCGGGCAATCACGGCACTTATGAATATGACACGCAGGGCCTCGTGGTAAGCGTTTATGAGGATAAAGTCATTGTTCGCGCAAGGCTCTTCGGCGAACGCAGGTATTCAGGCAATGAAACAGCCTGCGGAGAAGTGGAAATAAAACTTAAATAAACAAAAAACAAGCAAGGCGGGATGAATTTCATCCCGCCGTTTTTTTATTTGATTTTGCACTCAAGTCCTTCGCTTCCGCGGTCGATAACGAGCGTTGAGCCGGGCGCGGGATTCTGCGAAATGATGAGCTTCGCCGCGAGCGTCTCGACACTCGACTGCAGGAACCTCTTGAGAGGTCTCGCGCCGTAAACGGGGTCGTAGCCCTCGTCGGCGATATAGTTCTTCGCTTCATCCGTAATTTCAAGACCGAGCTGCTGATCCGCAAGCCTCTTCGCGAGCGACTGAGCAAGCAGGTCTATTATTCCGCCGATGTTCTCTCTCGTGAGCGGCTTGTAGAAAACAATCTCGTCAATACGGTTGAGAAACTCGGGTCTGAACGAGGCCTTGAGAAGCCGTGACACCTGTTCTCTCGCGTCCGCGGAAATCTCGCCGTCTTCAATTCCGTCGAGAATAATATCCGAACCTAAATTCGATGTGAGAATAATAATCGTGTTCTTGAAATCGACGGTTCTGCCCTGACTGTCGGTGATTCTGCCGTCGTCAAGCACCTGAAGCAGAACATTGAAAACATCGGGGTGAGCCTTCTCGATTTCATCAAACAGAACAACGCTGTAAGGTCTGCGGCGGACCGCCTCGGTAAGCTGGCCGCCCTCGTCGTAGCCGACATATCCGGGAGGCGCTCCGATGAGTCTTGAAACAGAGAACTTCTCCATATACTCGCTCATATCGATTCGCACCATATTATGCTCGTCGTCAAACAGAGCCTCCGCGAGCGCCTTCGCGAGTTCCGTCTTGCCCACGCCCGTGGGACCTAAGAACAGGAACGAGCCTATCGGCTTGTCGGGGTCCTTTATGCCCGCTCTCGAACGCAGAATCGCGTCGCACACCTTCTGCACCGCCTCGTCCTGACCGATTACCCTGCGGTGCAGGATTCCGTCAAGATGCAGGAGCTTTTCGCGCTCGCCCTCCATAAGCTTGGAGACGGGAACACCGCTCCAGCGGGAGACGATTTTCGCGATTTCCTCTTCCGTCACCCTGTCGCGCAGAATGGTCTCGCCCTGATTCTGAGCTGTCTTCTTTTCCTCCTCCTCAAGCTCTTTCTGCAACTGGGGGAGTTTGCCGTATTTGAGTTCTGCGAGCAGGTTCAAATCATAGTCGCTCTGCGCCTTTTCGATTTTCGCGTTGACCGTCTCAATCTCGCTGCGCAGTTTTCTTACTTTTCCGATTGACTCTTTTTCGTTGTCGAGTTTCGCCTTTTTCTCGTTGAAGATTTCCTTCTGTTTGGCTAACTCTTCTCTTATCTGTTCAAGATGCGCCTCGGAGAGCTTGTCCGTCTCCTTCTTGAGAGCCGCTTCCTCGATTTCAAGCTGCATTATTCTGTGTGAAATTTCATCGAGTTCGGCGGGCATGGAGTCAATTTCCGTCTTGATTGAGGCGCAAGCCTCGTCAACAAGGTCAATCGCCTTGTCGGGCAGGAATCTGTCGGAAATGTATCTGTCCGAAAGCGTCGCCGCCGCTATGAGAGCGCCGTCCTGAATCTTTACGCCGTGGTAAACCTCGTATCTTTCTTTTAAACCTCTTAATATCGAGATTGTGTCCTCAACGGTCGGCTCGGCTACAAGCACGGGCTGGAATCTTCTTTCAAGCGCCGCGTCTTTCTCAATATACTGCCTGTATTCGTTGAGAGTGGTAGCGCCGATGCAGTGCAGTTCGCCTCTCGCGAGCAGGGGCTTTAAAATGTTGCCCGCGTCCATCGCGCCGTCGGTCTTGCCCGCGCCGACAATCAGATGAAGCTCGTCAATGAACAGAATGATTCTGCCTTCGCTCTTCTGGATTTCGGTAAGAACGGCCTTGAGCCTTTCCTCGAACTCGCCCCTGTATTTAGCGCCCGCCACAAGCGAGCCCATATCGAGCGAGAAAACCGTTCTGTCTTTAAGCCTTTCGGGAACGTCGCCCTTGACAATTCTCGTGGCAAGCCCTTCGGCTATCGCGGTTTTTCCTACGCCGGGTTCGCCGATAAGGCAGGGGTTGTTCTTCGTTTTACGCGAAAGAATACGGATGACGTTTCTTATTTCCTCGTCTCTGCCGATTACGGGGTCGAGCTTCTGCTCGCGCGCGGCCTCGGTTAAATCTCTGCCGTATTTTTTGAGAACATCGTAAGTGTCTTCGGGGTTGTCGGATGTAACCGTTCTTGAATTGCGCACATTTTTCAGCACGCTCAGGAACGCCTTTTCGTTGATGCCGTAGGATGAAAGAAGGCTCTTCATCGCAGGCGAGGCCTTTCTGATTATGCCGAGCATGATGTGTTCGACGGAGATGTATTCGTCCTTCATACTCTGCGCGGCTTTTTCCGCCTCCGCCAGCGCGGCGAAAGCGGACTGCGAGTAATACATATCTCCGCCCGTTACCTGAGGCAGTGAGCCGATTTCGGTCTGCAGTTTGCTTAAAAGGGAATTGAGATCCGCCCCGATGCTCGTGACAAGAGAGGGGATGAGACCGCCGTTCTGGCTGAGAAGGGCATAGAAAATGTGTTCCTGTTCCACCTGCTGATTCGAGTTCTGCATTGCGAGACTCTGCGCCGATGAGAGCGCGTCAAGACTTTTCTGTGTGTATTTTTCGGTGTTCATAATTCACCCTCCTTTACGGATAATTTGTTTCTATGCCTATACAATACAGCAGGGTTGTTAAGAATACTATGCGGAATTATGAACAAATTGTAAACTTTTAGCACTCGACAATATAGAGTGCTAATTTTATGAAAAAACGCAACTTTTTTATCCATCATCCGCCCGCCGTATTTATTTACGGTTTTGCCTTTTTTACCGGTGTTTTATTAAATTTTTCCTGAAATCTCAAATAATTGACCTGTTTATGTCAAGAAAAACCGCTTTTTCGCCTATATGTGAAAGGATTTTTCAAAATCACAAACGGAGGCGGAATATGAAAAACTATGTAATCAATGAAAAAACGGGCTACACAGTGGTCCCTAACGGCATACTCAGAAACGGGAATCTTTCAATAAAGGCATATGGGCTTTATTTTCTCCTTGTGTCTCTTCCCGATGACTGGAACTTCAGCGTGAAGGGACTGCGCTCGCTCTGCTCAGACGGAGTGGCGAGCATATATTCCGCTGTTGAGGAACTTGAAAAGTCGGGCTTTCTGAAAAGGGAGGGGTCCGTTCAATGCAACGGAAAATTCAGCGCGGGCAAATGGATAATCAATGATAAATCCGAAAACGGTTCAACCGTCATCGAAAAACCCGCACCGGAAAATCCCGCACCGGAAAATCCCGCACCGGAAAATCCGGCACGGGAAAAACCGGCACGGGAAAATCACGGACAACTAAATATTAAACAACAAAGTATTAAACAACAAAATACCGAACAACAAATTACTGAAGAAGCCGTCTGCGCGGAAGAGTCTTCGGTCAGTTTTGTAGCGGATTTGTGGAATAAATCGGGTCTGCCCGCGGTCAGGGCGGTTAAGCCCGGCTCAAACCGATACAAAATGCTTAAAGCGAGACTTGCAGAATACGGTGAAAACGAGTTGGCGGATGCCGTTGAGAAAGCGAAGAACAGCGCGTTTCTCAAAGGGCAGAATCCGAACGGCTGGGTAATAACCTTTGACTGGTTTTTAAAACCAAACAATTTTATCAAGGTCCTCGAAGGCAATTACGACACCCGCGAAAAGCGGACTTCCTCTCCCGAAACGCCGGGATTCACGGCAGAATCCGCCGTCGTTTACCCGAAAAACAGACCGAGCTATGACATCGAGGCGTTCAAGCGGCAGGCTCTCGCCGACGACCTTGTTTATGTGAAAAGAAAAAGGGAGCCTTGAGACTCCCTTTGAAAGCAATATTCGGTTTTTTATCACGCGAACACAAGGCAGTCATATCTTATCGCCTTGCCGTTGAGTGAATAATCGGGCTTTCTGCCCGCGAGGAAGGCTCCCTTCAACGGGCGCTTGATTACAATTTTATGCGGGCGCAGATTAACCGCGGCGTTAAGTAAGGCCTCTTCATCGGAGCAGGGACTTTCGAGCTGCTGAATAAGCTGGAATTTCTTTTTTATCAGCGCGCTTTTCTGCCTTTCGGGGAACATCGGATCGAGCAGGACGACATCGGGCTTTTCCGTAAGAGACGCCATATACTCAATGCTGTCGCCCGCGTAAACCGTCATTCTTTCAGCCGCCGCTTTTAACTGCGGGACGCATTTCGCCCTTTCGATTCCGTTTTGCAGAAGGGCGCAGATAACGGGGTTGTATTCGCACAGCGTGACGCTGAAGCCCGCCGCCGCGAGCAGGAAGGAATCCTCGCCCAGACCCGCCGTCGCGTCTATGACTGTCGGACTGTCTTTACCCTTGATTTTCGCGGCTTTAACGACCATTTCGCCGTGCGGGTTGCTGTTGCTTATTCTGCGGACAAGCTTCGGTAAATCTACCGAAACGGCTGTGTCCTCCAGCATAAGCGAAAGCCCGTTTTCGTCAATGTTCAGGAAAAGACCGCGCGGCTTCGCGGCGGAAAACTCCGAGCCGAGTTTTTCCGCGAGAGCCCTGCCTTCATCCGCAAAAACATCTTTTGCGTGAACAGGTGGAATTGTTCTGTTCTGATTTTCCGCGTTGTTCATAATCATTACCGTCCCGTTTTCATTATATCACCGCGGGTGAAGTTGTCAAATGAGCGGCCGTTTGTTATTGAATTATTCATATTTTTCATTTATAATAAAAAAATAAGTCAATTTCGGATAGGAAAGGTCGGTTTTTGATGGATTACAACTTTCAGAACAAACTCGGACTTGTAAAAGATGAAATAAAAAAGGTGATTATCGGAAAGGACGAGGTCATAGAGGCTATCCTTATGACCGTGCTTTCGGGCGGCCATGTTCTGCTTGAGGATATCCCCGGCGTAGGCAAGACGACACTCGCTCTCGCTTTCTCGAAAACACTTTCGCTGCGCTATAACCGTATGCAGTTCACTCCCGACGTTCTGCCCGCGGATGTCACGGGCTTTTCAATGTTCAATAAGCACACCGAGCGCTTCGAATACAAAGAGGGCGCGGTTATGTGCAACCTGTTCTTAGCCGATGAAATAAACCGCACCTCACCCAAAACGCAGAGCGCACTGCTTGAGGTTATGGAGGAGGGCAGGGTGACCGTTGACGGCGTCACCCACGACCTGCCGCAGCCGTTTTTCGTAATCGCCACACAGAATCCGCTGGGTTCGGCAGGCACGCAGAAGCTGCCGGAATCACAGCTTGACAGATTTATGGTGCGTCTCACGATGGGCTACCCCGACCTTAAAAGCGAGGTGCTTATCTTAAAGGGCGAAAACAACAATCAGATGGAAAACATCAAAGCCGTCGTCACGCTCGCCGAAATAATCGAAATGCAGAAAATCATAAACGACCTGCATGTTGACGACAGCATATTCGAATATATCGCGAACCTTGTGCTTGAATCGCGCGAGAGCGAATACCTCAAAAGCGGCATAAGCCCGAGAGGCGGCAAGGCGATGCTCCGTATGGCCAGAGCGCACGCCTTCCTGAACAGAAGGGACTATGTCGTGCCGGAGGATGTGCTTGCCGTTATGCCGATGGTCACCTGCCACCGCGTGACACTCAGCGCCAAGGCGAAGGCGGCGGGTATGACCGAGGAGGAAATCATCAGCGGCGTTATGGGTCAGGTCCCGATGCCGAAGGTAAAATAAAACCAAACACAAAAACAGTTTGTGAAAGGAGTGAGAAGCGATGCCGAGAAACCGTGACGAATATTTCACCATATCCGTCGTCAGCATTGCGCTGTTCATCTTCTTTCACAACTTTTTCTTTTTCTACCTTCTGCTCGTGGTAGCCGCCCTGCCTTTCATAAGCTTTTTCGTTTCGAGATATGTCTGGAACAGGCTTGAGGTAACGGCGGAAATACCGCTTCTCACCATAGGCGAAAACAACGACATCCCCGTTGAGTTCACCGTCAACAACCCGACATTTTTACCCCTGCCGGGCGTGAGAATCCGTTTCACGGCGGATAACAGATACTACCCGAACGAAGAACAGCAGGAGATGTCCCTGCCGATAAGAAAAGGCGTAAATAAATACACCTGGAATATAAAATCCGTCTATTCGGGTTATGTCGGTCTTCACGGCGGGCAGATGCGCGCACAGGATTTCATGGGGCTTTTCGTCTTCAAACGCCTGCAGGATCAGAGGCTTCCGGAATTCAAAATTGTTGATCCCGTCCTGACCGTAATCGCACCGGATGTTGAAGGTTACATACTTCACCTCAGTCACTCTCCTTCAGATGCAGCACCGGTGCCACACAGATCAGGTTCTCCAGAATCGGCTCCCCGGCAAAAAGCTTGACGATCAGGTCAGGGCCGTCAGGCATCTGTTCCCTCTCAAGCACCAGATTCCGGGTTGCATCATACGCCTTTTCCCCGTTCCGGTCCCGCAGCGTCAGCGTATAGGCCGGTGATGGCACAAACCCTGGTTTCTTCATATCCTGCAGTTGAA
>CADAER010000029.1 GCA_902787025.1 Oscillospiraceae bacterium
AAGTTTTCAGATAATTCGTAACATCCATAAACACTTCGTCAACGGAATAAACATGAATGTCTTCGGGGGAGATATAGCGCATATAAATCGAAAAGATATGCGCGCTTATTTCCATATATTTAGCCATCTGAGGGGGAGCGACAATATAATCAAGTTCAAGCGACGGATTGCTTTTGAGCGCTTTTATGTCATATGATTTATCCGTAAAACTCCTGCCGGGAGCGACAGAGCGCCTCAGAGAATTAATTTCATTAACCTTTTCAATTACCTCAAAAAGCCTTGCTCTGCCCGGAATTCCGAAAGATTTCAGCGGCGGCGAAACAGCAAGGCAGATTGTTTTTTCCGTTCTTGTCGGGTCCGCGACCACCAGATTTGCCCGTAAAGGATCAAGCCCCCGCTCGACACATTCAACGGAGGCGTAAAACGATTTTAAATCAATAGCCGCATAAACCTTTTCCTGCATTGTTTCACCGTGTTTTCAGTTTTGAAAATGCTGTTCACAAACATTTTAAATTATTATAACAAAAAATCAAAATATAAACAATAATATAAATACATAAAAATAAATTGATTTTTTTCAAAAAAAGTCTTGCAAAATCCAAAACGCTGTGTTAATATATCTCTCGCATTTGTGAACCGTCATTTACCGATGACGGGAGTTAATGCCAAAAACATTAAAGCTGATGTTCCTCTTTCAATCAATTTGTTACGAACATCTGAAAACAATCGGAGGAAAAAATTATGAATTCAACAGATGCACTCAAATTGATTGCACAGGACTCCGTCAAGGAGCAGGCGCCCGAGATTAACATCGGTTCTACAGTCAGAGTTCACGTGAAAATCCGTGAAGGCAACAAAGAAAGAATCCAGGTTTTCGAGGGTATCGTTATCGCGCGCCGCGGTTCAGGCGTTTCTGAAACCTTTACAGTCCGCAGAATTTCCTACGGCGTTGGTGTTGAAAGGGTATTCCCCGTTCATTCTCCCAATGTTGTCAAGGTTGAACTCGTCAGATACGGTCGCGTTCGCAGAGGCAAGCTCTATTATCTGAGAGACAGAGTAGGTAAGGCTGCCAAAGTTAAAGAACTCATTGTTAAAGAAAAATAATTATGAGTGAGGGTGTAACAAATTTATGTTACACCCTTTTTTCAAAATTCAACGGTTACTGTGTGGTGAGATGATGGTCCGCGTTGATGAGTGGTATGTGCCCTTTGAGAGCGGCAAAATCCCCGAGCCCGAACCCGAAAAAGTCAGGCATCCGATGCTTACTCTTGTTGTGTTCGATATTGTGGATTCTTTAAAAACATCAATACTGATTGTCCTTCTGCTCTTTACATTTGTATTCCGCGCGGTAGGCGTTGAAGGCACGTCAATGGTGCCAACTCTCAATGACGGAGACTGGCTTGCCGTCACAGCGGTTCAGTTAAAACCTGTCAAGCGGGGAGACATTGTCGTCATCACTCAGCCGTGGGACCGCAATGTTCCGATTATCAAACGTGTCATAGGTGTTGAAGGCGACCTAATTCACATCGACTTCCAGAGAGGCGAAGTCTATGTCAATAAACACAGGTTGGATGAAAAATATATTTTGGAGAAAACCCATCTCCGCTATGATGTCGAATTTCCCGTTATTGTTCCCGAAGGCTGTGTTTTCGTGATGGGCGACAACCGCAACGACTCTCTCGACAGCCGTTCAGGCAAAATAGGATTTATAAACAAAAACTATATTCTCGGCAAAACCATAATAAGATTCCATCCCATATCTCATTGGAAGATAGAGAATAAGGAGGCATAAGATGTTTAAAGGCAGTAAAGCACAGACAAAAATAGCAACATTCTGCTTTGAGTTTATTTCGATTTTCTCAATGGCGTCCATCGCCATTGCTTTTTGCTTCACTTTTCTTTTCAGAACTGTTGTTGTTGACGGCAGTTCAATGAATCCCACGCTTTGGGACGGCGACCGCCTTATCATTACTGCAACAACGAAAAGACTGGAATACGGCGATATAGTCGTTTGCAGTCAGCCCAATCCGATGGAAAAAACTCTCATAAAGCGTGTCATTGCCACCGAAGGGCAGACCATTGAAATCGACTTTGAAAACGGTATTGTCCGTGTCAACGGCAACATTCTTCACGAGCCTTATATCGCCGATCCCACAACCTTGTATGAAGGTATGGATTTTCCACAGACAGTGCCGGAAGGCTGTGTTTTTGTAATGGGCGACAACCGTCTTCATTCAACAGACAGCCGCTCGGATATGGTTGGTTTTATAAGAACGGATTATGTAATGGGCAAGGTCCTTTTCAGAATGGCGCCCAACTTTAATCTGCATATTGCCGAATTTTAATTGTTATGAATGAAAATGTAACCGTTCAGTGGTTTCCGGGCCATATGGCGAAAACCCGCAGGATAATCAAAGAGAATCTGAAACTCGTTGACGGTGTCTGCGAAATAGTGGATGCCCGTGTTCCCGAAAGCAGCAGAAACCCTGAACTTGACAAACTGATTGAGCGTAAACCGAGAATAGTTCTTCTCAACAAGGCAGATTTGGCCGATGAAAACGCAACCGCAAGAAAAATCAGGGAATTAAAGCAGAAAGGCGTGGTTGCGCTTGCTGTTGACTGTCGCAGCGGCAGAGGGCTCGATAAATTTCCCGCGGCCGTTAAAGAGGCGTTAAGCGAAAAGATTAAACAAAACGAAGAACGCGGTATGCAGGGTAAAGCGCTGCGTGTAATGGTAGTCGGTATTCCGAACACCGGCAAATCATCATTTATCAACCGTATGGCGGGCAAATACCGCGCAAAGGTAGCCGACAGACCGGGCGTCACCACAACAAGTCAGTGGTTCGCAATAGGCTCGGGAATAGAGCTTCTTGACACACCCGGCGTTCTCTGGCCGAAATTCGAAGATCCCGAAGTTGGTTTCAAGCTTGCGTTTACCGGCTCCGTTAAAGATGAAATACTCGATACCGAAGAAATAGCCGTCAGACTTCTCAAGGTTATGAAAGATAATTACTCCGACCGACTGGCGGAGCGTTATAAAATTTCGGATTTTGAAGACCTTGAGCCTTATGAACTGCTTGAACTTATCGCGCGCAAAAGGGGAATGCTCATAAGCAAAGGCGAAGCGGACACCCTGCGTGCTTCCGTAATGCTTCTCGATGAATACAGAGGCGGCAAACTCGGCAGAATAACACTCGAATAAGGAGAAAAACCGTGAGAAAAAAATTAGGTATAATTCTTGCAATTATAATAGTTTTTGACCTTATTGCTCTAGGCATAGTAAAAGTTGACAGATATGTTTCGTCAAAAGACGGTGAAACAGTTGGCGAAGAGCAAATCGATTCAACGACGCTTTCCGCGCAGGAGATGCTGTCAAAAGCGACTTTTGTCGCTGTCGGAGACAACCTTATTCACGACACGGTCTATGAGCAGGCGCAGGCGAGAACAAACGACGGCTCATATGATTTCTCATATGATTATGCCGAGGTGAAGAAATATATCGAAGAACCCGACATAGCCATACTCAATCAGGAAACGATTATTTCAACCGAACACCAGGTTTCAAGTTATCCCATGTTCAATTCTCCTCCCGAGCTCGGTCAGGAAATGATAGACACGGGATTTGATGTGTTCAATATAGCTACAAACCACTCGCTCGACAAGGGCGAAAGCGGCCTTATTTCCACCATTAATTACTGGAAAGAAAAAGGTATGATTACAACAGGCGCTTATCTAAACGACGAAGATTTCAAAATACCCGTCAATGAGGTAAACGGCATAAAAATCGCATATCTCGGTTTTACCGAGCAGACCAACGGTCTTAAACTTCCGTCCGACTCGGAAGTTGTTCTTGTCCTGGCAAAGGACGAGGCGCTTCTTGAATCGAAAATCCATGAGGCAAAACAGATGGCGGATGTTGTCATTGTCAACGCTCACTGGGGTGAGGAATACACGCACGAGCCTACCGTTTCAGAAAAACAGATGGCTCAGAAGCTCTGCGACTGGGGCGCGGATGTCGTAATCGGCAACCATCCCCATGTTATTCAGCCTGTTGAATATATCACATCAACAGACGGAAATCATACGATGCTCTGCGCTTATTCTCTCGGCAATTTCATTTCCGCGCAGCGCAAACAGGCGACGATGCTCGGCGGAATGCTCAATTTCACCGTTGTCAAAAACAACAGCACCGGCGCGATTAATATTGAAGATGTCAGGTTCAGAGGAACGGTAACTCATTATACTTACGGAATGGGCAATATCCGTGTTTACTGCCTTGATGATTATACCGAGGAGCTTGCTTCAAATCACGGCATAAGGAATTACGCTCCGAATTTCAGTTATAACTATCTGACCGAAACGGTGTCGGAGGTTGTTGACGAACAGTTCCTTAAATAATATCCGCGAGGTGGATTATGGACCGTTTTGAATTTGAGAAACAGGCTTCGGCAGACGGATATTCCGTTATCTGCGGAGTTGACGAAGCGGGCAGAGGACCTCTCGCGGGTCCCGTTTTTGCCGCCGCCGTCATTTTACCCGAAGGCTGTGAAATAGAAGGTCTTGACGATTCCAAAAAATTAAGCGAGAAAAAACGCGAAGCGCTTTTTGATGTTATAAAAGAAAAAGCACTCGCATACTGTGTGGCAAGCGCGAGCGTTGAGGAGATTGAAAAGC
Organism: Oscillospiraceae bacterium; assembly: GCA_902787025.1. Lineage (GTDB taxonomy): Bacteria > Bacillota > Clostridia > Oscillospirales > Acutalibacteraceae > CAG-177. The sequence continues at coordinate 4,675 of CADAER010000029.1, forward strand.
ATAATATTCTCAATGCCACCTTTATTGCAATGCGCAGGGCTGTAGAGGGGCTTGAAATAGAGCCCGACATAGCACTCGTTGACGGCAACAGAGCGCCGTCGCTTGACTGCGATGTCCGCACGATTGTCAAAGGCGATTCCAAAAGCGCGAGCATTTCAGCCGCCTCAATTCTCGCAAAGGTCAGCAGAGACAGATATATGCTTGAAATCGACAAAATAGTTCCGCAGTATTGTTTCGCTCAGCACAAAGGCTACGGCACAAAACTGCATTATGAAAAAATAAGAGAATTCGGCGTTTCGGAGTATCACAGACCGAGTTTTCTCAAAACAATGAAGTGGTAAAATGATACGCAATAAAACAGGCATATGGGGCGAAATATATACCGCAAGATATCTGCGTGACAAAGGCTGTGACATAATCGGCTCTAACTTCAAATGCCGTTTCGGCGAAGCGGATATCATCGCATCGCAAGGCAAGAATATGTTTATAGTCGAGGTCAAAACACGAGATGAATCAACCTCCGTGCGCCCTATGGAAGCGGTGGACGTAAACAAAAGGGAACGCCTCGAAAAAACAGCGCAGGTGTTTATCAAAGCATCCGGTCTTACGGATTTACAGCCCCGTTTTGATGTCGCCGAGGTGTATTTGAATAAAGAATATGAACTGGTTTCGCTCAACTACATAGAAAATGCGTTTCATATCGAATAAATTAATTGTATTAATATTTTACAAACTATATTGTTTATGTTATAATTAATATAATACGCTGCTATTACAGTTTGAAAAGGACAGATACTATGAACTACATAAGCACAAGAGACAATTCAGTAAAAGTTACTGCTTCTCAGGCGATAACAAAAGGCATTTCGGCAGAGGGCGGTCTTTTCGTTCCCGAAAATCTTCCGCAGCTCTCTCTTGCCGACATTGAGTCGCTTTCAAAAAAAGATTATATCGGCAGAGCGAAGAGCATCCTTTCGCTCTTTCTCACCGATTTTACAGAAGAAGAGATTGACAAATGCGTAAACGGCGCATACGGAACGGGCAATTTTTCCGATCCCGATGTAGCGCCCGTTGTATGCCTTGATGACGGTCTCAATATTCTTGAACTCTGGAAAGGTCCCACCTGCGCGTTCAAAGATATGGCGCTGCAGATTCTTCCGAGATTAATGACTGTATCGGCGGGCAAAACCGCGAAAGGAACGGAGATAGTTATTCTTGTCGCTACTTCCGGCGATACCGGCAAAGCGGCGCTCGAAGGATTCAAAGATGTTGAGAATACAAGAATTCTCGTTTTCTATCCCAACGACGGCGTCAGCCCCATGCAGAAACTCCAGATGTGTACTCAGGAGGGCAAAAATGTCAGCGTGTGCGCAATTGAAGGCAATTTTGACGACGCCCAGAACGGTGTCAAAAAGATCTTCACAGACAAATCCGTAGGCGAAAAACTTGCAGAGAATTCAATGGCTTTTTCATCCGCCAACTCAATCAACTGGGGCAGACTTGTTCCCCAGGTTGTCTATTACATTTCCGCTTACTGCGATATGCTCATTAAAGGTAAAGTTAAGCTCGGCGGCAAAGTTAACTTCGTTGTGCCCACAGGCAATTTCGGCAACATTCTCGCAGCGTTTTACGCAAAGGAAATGGGTGTTCCCGTAAATAAACTTATCTGCGCGTCAAACAGAAATTCGGTTCTGACCGATTTCCTTACCACAGGCACTTATGACCGCAACCGCGATTTCTTTACAACAATCTCTCCTTCAATGGATATTCTTATTTCATCCAATCTTGAAAGACTGCTTTACACCGCCGCGGACAGCGACCGTGTAAACAACTGGATGAAGCAACTTTCCGAAACAGGTAAATATACTGTTGACGACGAAACATTTGATTACATAAAAACTTCGTTTGCGGCAGGCTGCTGCAATGATGACGAAACAAAAGCGGCAATCGGAAAACTCTTTAAAGAGCAAAACTATCTTTGCGATACGCACACCGCGGTAGGCGTTAAAGTTTATTACGATTACAGAGAAAAAACAGGCGATACAACACCCACCGTCATCGCCTCAACCGCGAACCCGTTTAAATTCAGCAAAGCCGTCCTTGAAGCCGTTAAAGGCTCGGTGCAGGGTCTTGACGAGTTCAGCATGGTGGAGCGCCTTGCGGAAGTAACCGGCAAGGAATGTCCCGCTCCTCTCGCAAACCTCCGCAATAAGGCGGTCCGTTTCACAAACTGCTGTGAGAAAGACAGCGACTCAATGAAGAAAGTTATTTTCGATATGCTCAATATCTGAACCGAAGGAATGACACAATGGCTCTCTTTGTAATTGCAGACACTCACCTTTCACTGTCAACCGGCAAAACAATGAGCGTTTTCGACGGCTGGAGTGATTATGAGTCGCGCCTTGAAAAAAACTGGAGAGCAGTTGTGAAAGATTCCGATACCGTGGTGATTCCGGGCGATGTTTCCTGGTGTATGGATATGGAGTCGGGGCTTGAAGATTTCAGATTTCTCAATTCTCTGCCCGGCAGAAAAATTCTTATGAAAGGCAACCACGATTATTGGTGGTCAACCAAGAAAAAAGCGGATGAATTCTTTGAAAAATACGAACTCGATTCGCTCAATATTCTTCACAACAATACTTATGTTGAAGGCAATATCGCAATAGCGGGCAGCAGGGGATGGTTCTTTGATGCCGAAAGCGATTCCGACAAAAAAGTCCTTATGCGTGAAGTCGGAAGAATTAAAAAGAGCATAGATGAAGCGAAAAAAACAGGGCTTGAACCCGTTGTGTTCCTTCATTATCCGCCCCTGACTCTTTTACAGAAATGTGATGAAATATACAATCTGCTCGTTGAAGAAAACATAAAGCGCTGTTACTACGGTCATCTTCACTCTTATTCACACGCGACTGCCTTTAACGGTGAAAGCGACGGAATAAAATTCTCACTCGTTTCGTCTGATTATCTCGGATTTTGTCCGGTTCCCGTCTATGAATAAAGTTATAATTAACAAAACACTCTTTTAAAAGCATTTAAAGTTGTAAAAGTTTATAAATTTTTATAATAATATAGAAATTGTAAAAAATATTTGATATAATCCTTAATCGGATTTATCAATGGAGGTAATAAAAATGAGCTTAAAAGCGGCAAACAAAACAGATGTTAACACCTATACCGTTGAAATTACGGTTGATGCAGAAACTTTCGGCAAAGCGGTAAATGATGTTTATCTCAAACAGAGAGAAAAAATCGTTATCCCCGGTTTCCGCAAGGGTAAAGCACCCCGTCATCTTATTGAAAACAGATACGGCAAAGATATTTTTTATGAAGATGCTCTTGATGCCGTTTATTCAGAAACAGTCCTTGACGCTTTCAAGGAAGCCGGCATAGAGGCTGTTGACTCGCCTTATGATTTCAATATCATCACAATGAGCATTGAAGAAGGCGTTGACCTCGAATTCAAAGTTACCGTAAAACCCGAAGTAACTCTCAAAGCATACAAAGGCATTGAGGCGGAGAAAGAAACAGTCAGAGTCACCAAGGCTATGATTGACTCCGAAATAGAAACAATGCGTGAAAGAAACGCCAGAATGGTTGATGTTGACGACCGTCCCGTAAAAGACGGCGATATTGTCAATATTGATTACGAAGGCTTTACAGACGGAGTCGCTTTTGAAGGCGGCAAGGCGGAAGGCTTTGACCTTACTATCGGCTCAGGTCAGTTCATTCCCGGTTTTGAAGATCAGATTATCGGTCATTCGGTCGAAGAAGAGTTTGACATCGATGTCAAATTCCCCGAGGAATATCACGAAGATCTTGCCGGCAAGGATGCCGTTTTCAAAATCAAGTTAAACGCAATCAAGTTCAAGGAACTTCCCGAAGTTGACGACGAGTTCGCAAAGGACTTAGGCGAATACGACACGGTCGAGGAACTCAGAAAAGGCGTTGAGGATGAAATCCGCACAAGAAAGACCGACGAAGCAAACAAGGCTTTCGAGGATTCCGTTCTTACACAGCTTGCCGCAAATGTTGAGGCTGAAATTCCCGAGTGTATGTTCACCAACAAGGCAAAAGAAAATATTGACAATTTCGCCAACAGAGTAGCCCAGCAGGGCATCGACCTCGACACCTACCTTATGTATATGGGTATGAATAAAGAGGATTTCGAAGCAAGAATGAAAGAGCAGTCGGTTGACCAGGTTAAACTTGACCTTGCAATCGAAGCGATAATCAAACTCGAAAACATCGAAGCGGATGCAGAGGCAGTTGACGCTGAATACGCAAAGATGGCTGATATGTATCAGATCGAAGTTGATAAAATCAAGAACATCATTCCTTCGGATACAATCGAGGAGCAGATAAAGAAAGAAAACGCTGTCAAGTTCGTAATTGACAACGCAAAGACCAAAAAGCCCGCTCCCAAGAAAAAGGCTCCCGCCAAAAAAGCGGCAGCAAAAGAAGATAAAGAATCCGAAGCAAAAGAAGAAAACGCAGAATAATTGACTGTTTAGAACAGGAAAGGAAATCATTATGGCACTTGTTCCCTATGTTATTGAACAGACCAACAGGGGCGAACGCTCCTATGATATTTTCTCCAGACTTTTAAGCGACAGAATAATCGTTCTCTCCGATGAAGTAAACGATACAACCGCAAGCCTTGTGGTTGCCCAGTTGCTTTTCCTCGAAGGTCAGGATCCCGACAAAGATATCAGCCTCTACATCAACAGCCCCGGCGGTTCGGTTACCGCGGGTATGGCGATTTATGACACAATGAATTACATCAAATGCGATGTTTCGACAATCTGTGTCGGTATGGCTGCTTCTATGGGCGCTTTCCTTCTTTCATCGGGCGCAAAGGGCAAGAGATACGCTCTCCCCAACAGCGAGATTATGATTCACCAGCCTCTCGGCGGCGCGCAGGGTCAGCAAACTGAGATTCAGATTGCCGCGGAACACATTCTCCGCACAAGAGAAAAACTTAACCGCATTCTTGCCGAAAACACAGGCAAGAGCATCGAAGAAATATACAGAGACACCGAGCGTGACAATTTCCTGTCGGCTCAGGAGGCTCTTGATTACGGCCTTGTAGATAAGGTCATCACTTCTAGATAAAACCACAGGAGGCAGAAAATGGCGAGAGACGATGAGAAAAGAGACAGAGTTTCCTGTTCCTTTTGCCATAAAACACAAGACCAGGTCGAAAAGCTTATTGCCGGACCGGGTGTTTATATCTGCAACGAGTGTATCGAACTGTGCCAGTCAATCCTTGACGAAGAACCCCGCAAGTCTCATAAAAGTTCAGCAAAAACCGCGGCTTCTTTACCAAAACCCAAGGAGATAAAAGAGCAACTTGACGAGTATGTAATCGGTCAGGATTCCGCGAAAACCGCTTTAAGCGTTGCCGTTTACAACCACTATAAGCGTATCGGAATGATAAATGTCGGCGATGTGGAAGTTCAGAAGAGCAACATTTTGCTTCTCGGTCCCACCGGTGTAGGCAAAACGATGCTCGCGCAGACTTTGGCGAGAATACTTGATGTTCCCTTTGCCATAGCGGATGCAACAACTCTCACCGAAGCGGGTTATGTCGGCGAGGATGTCGAGAATATTCTTTTAAGACTTATTCAGGCAGCCGATTACGACATTGAACGCGCGGAACGCGGAATTATCTATGTCGATGAGATTGATAAAATCGCCCGTAAAAGCGAAAATCCCTCAATAACAAGGGATGTCAGCGGCGAAGGCGTTCAGCAGGCTCTTCTTAAAATTATTGAAGGCACTGTTGCAAATGTTCCCCCTCAGGGCGGCAGAAAGCACCCTCAGCAGGAGTTTATTCAGGTCAACACATCAAATATTCTTTTCATCTGCGGCGGCGCGTTTGACGGTATAGACAAGATTATTGAAAAGAGAATCGGCGGCTCCGCTCTCGGATTTGAAACAACAATCCGCACAAAAGCCGAAGTGCAGAGCGACAATCTCATTTCAAAGACGATTCATCAGGATCTTGTCAAATTCGGCATTATTCCCGAACTTGTCGGCAGACTTCCCGTTATCACGACCTTGTCCGAACTTGATAAGGACGCTTTGATCCGCATTATGACAGAACCGAGAAACGCTCTTGTTAAACAGTATCAGGCGCTTTTCAATGTTGATAATGTCGAACTTGATTTCGATGAATCGGCGCTTACCGCAATAGCGGAGAAAACGCTTGAAGAAAAAACCGGCGCGAGAGGTCTGCGTTCAATTATGGAGGGTGTCCTGCTTGATATTATGTATGCGGTTCCTTCCGACCCGACCATTGAGCGTGTATGCATAACCGGCAAATGCGTTCTCGAAGGTGAGGAACCTGTGATTGAAAGAAATCCCGGCCGCAAAAAATCTGCGTTACCTCCCAAGGTCGCTCCGAAGAGCAACGCAGGCTGATAATCAATCTTTTCCGGATGGCTTCGGTCATCCGGATTTTTTGTTTAAAAAATGTTGTTAAATAATAGACAAATCAAAAACGGTTATATATAATGAATAATAAGATTTTTAATAATACCCGGGGTGAAATATGTATAACGAAAAATTCAAAGACAGAATGTTTGAGAGAATCGAAAAAGCGCTTTCAGTTTATCAGAAAATGATTTACGAAGACGCTGTCGAACTTGAAGATATCCGCGCTTTTCAGACAACTGAGCATTTCAGAACTGTCCCGCACGTCGATTTCAGTCCCATCGAAAAAGGAACAAAATGGGGCGGTGAATGGGTCAATATATGGATTAAAGGTTACTTTACCGTTCCGTCATCCCGTGACGGAAAAGTTCTTTATGCTGTTTCCGAGTGTGGCGGAAGAGAACAGCTGTTTTTCGTAAACGGAGAGCCCAAAGGTATTTTCAACTCGAAAAACAGTGAGTTTATCGGCGGCAATCATATGAGTCAGTTCATCGGCAAAAAGAAAGCCGGCGAAAGAATCGAAATCGCGGTTGAGTGCTACGCCGGTCATTTTGATGTAGATACGGGTCCTTTTGATAATTACAATTATCCCGATATTCCCGAGGGAGACTATTCGCACACATACGACGGCATCCGAATCTGCACAAGAAATGAAGACATTTTCACCCTCGTTATCGATATCCGCGAGCTGCTTGGCGCGGCAAGGACTCTGCCCGATTCAAATTATGTCAAGTGGAGAGCGAGAACCGCCCTTGAAAAAATCAATGAGGTGCTTATGCTTTATCCGAAGCACGCAACGGATGAGGAATTCGCAAACGGCATAAAACAGGCTCTCGCGATATCACGCCCGTTCTTTACAGGCGGCAATTCCCGCGTTTTCGGCAAAGTCGGAATAACGGGTCATTCTCATATGGATACTGCGTGGCTCTGGCCGGTTTCCGAAACAATCAGAAAATGCGCAAGAACCTATGCGAACGCACTCAATCTTATGGAGCAATATCCTTCATACAGATTTATGCAATCCTCCGCTCTTCACAGCGAATGGATGAAAGATTATTATCCTTCAATATTCGAGGATATGAAAAAACGCGTCGCCGAAGGCAGATATGAACCGAACGGCGGTGTTTATGTTGAATGTGACTGTAATATAACATCGGGCGAATTGATGGTGCGCCAATTCTTAAAAGGTCAGCAGTTTACCCGTGAAAACTTCAATTACACAGCGGATGCGTTCTGGCTTCCCGATACCTTCGGTTATAACGCAAACATTCCCCAGATTATGCAGGGCAGTGAGGTCAAATACTTCTGCACCACCAAAATCGGATGGAACGAAACAAACAGATTTCCGTTCGAAAGCTTTGTTTGGAAAGGTATTGACGGCAGCGAGGTTCTCACCCACTTTATGCGTATTCACTGCTGGCCGGATGTCCGTGACTGCACAGACGGTGTAAACAGCTTATCTCTTAAAGATTCAACCGATATGCGTCTTTTGTCCTACGGCTTCGGCGACGGCGGAGGCGGGCCCACGGCGGCAATGGTTGAAACATCTCTTCGCTCATCAAATATGGAGGGCCTTCCGGAAATCGAGTCAATGTCCGTCAGCGATTTTATGAAGGAACTCGAAAAGAGAAAAGAAAATCTTCCCGTTTACAGAGATGAGCTTTATCTTGAACTTCACCGCGGAACATTGACACAGCTTCACGAGGTCAAGCGCAAGAACAGAAAAGCGGAATATGCCCTTCACGATATGGAATATTTCAATGTTCTGTCAGGCAGGCCCCGCAATCCCGAAAGCGATAAATGGCTTAAAATACTGCTTAAAAATCAGTTTCACGACATTCTCCCCGGCACCAGTATTACTCCCGTTTATAAGGTGTTCCACGAAGAGATTGACGAAATACTTGCGAACTACCGTAAAACCGCCGATGAATACGCGGAGTCGCTTACAGACGGCACGGACGGCATAACGCTTTTCAACACTCTTTCCTTTGACAGAAACGATGTCGCTTTTGTTGATGCGAAAGGCTACGCAAAAGACTATCCATCACAGAGATATACCGATGTCTGCGGCAGAAACCTTCTTGCAGTTTCGGGTCTGAATATTCCGGGGTTCGGCAGCAAAAGCATTGCGCTTGAAGAGGAAGAGGAACAACGCGAATCCGCTTTTGAATATGACGGAACCACGCTGAAAACTCCTTATGCCGAAATCACTTTCGATGAAAACGGATATATAGCTTCTTTCATTGAAAAAGCATCGGGCAGACAGCTTCGAAAAGAAGGAGGAGAGCCTCTCGGCGTTTTCCTGTTCGGCGAGGATGTATCTCTTGATTACGACAACTGGGACATCGAGCGCGATGTCGTAAAGAATCTCAGGCCCGTTCACGGCTTCAAGGGCAGAGAACTTATCAGCGACGGCGCTGTTATGATTGTTCTTCGCAGCAGATTTGATATCGGCAACGGCACAACGCTTACACAGGATATGATTTGCTATGCCGACAATCCTAGAATAGATTTCCATACTCTTATTGACTGGCGCAGTCATCACCGTCTTCTTAAAGCGGGTTTTGATCTTGATGTTTCATCTGCGAAAGCAAAATGTGAAATCCAGTATGGATATATCGAGCGTCCAACCACCGAAAACAACTCTCTTGAGGTTGCAAAATTTGAAGTCTGCAATCATAAATATACCGATATCAGCGAACCCGGATTCGGCGCTGCCGTTCTCAATGACTGCAAATACGGAATATCCGTAAATGACTGCAACCTCTGCCTGTCTCTTCACAGGGGAGGCGACCACCCGGATGTTTCGGGCGATGAGGGCGTTCACGAGCTGACATACTCACTGCTTGTTCATAACAGCGGTTTCAGCGCGAAATCCGTAGTATTACCCGCTTATGAACTGAATGTTCCCGTCTTCGCCGTCAAAGGCACCTGCGATAATCCCTCTTTTGCTTCAACGGATGCCCCGAACATCATAATTGAAACCGTAAAACCCGCGGAAGATGATTCGGACGCCTATGTTCTTCGCGTTTACGAGTCTGAGGGAACGAAAACAAAGAGCAGTGTTAAACTCTCAACGCCCGTCTCAAAAGCGGTATTAACGAATATGCTTGAAGATGAGCGCGGGATACTGAATATTGAAAACGGTTCGGTTGCTTTGACCTTCCGCCCGTTTGAAATAAAAACAATTAAGGTTTACCGATAAAAAAACAGGTGCAACTCAATGTTGCACCTGTATTCTTTATTTCTTTATATCGTTGTATGTTACAATATGAAGCTCTTCGCTCTTTCGTTTCTTAATAAGCAGCTTAACGATATAAGCCAGAATGGCAATAAGAACAATCAGTATCAGCGATCCCAGAATCTTCATCGGCAGGCTTGAGAAAAACTTTCCGAGAGCATCGGTAATTGTAAGAAGGATGCTCCTGTTTACATCATTAGTGGCGACAAGGTCGATTTCCGCGATTGATTCTCCGCCGTAAAGAACCGAAGCCTTGCATATAAACTCTCCTTTTTTGACGGGAGCGGTCAGAGTCGCGGTCAGTGAATCCTTCTGAGGCTCAATTACGACATTGCCCGAATCCGTTCCCGAAGGCACAAGTTCATATTTATCCTCCGAAGGCGCGAGTGTAACATAATCCGCCGAACGCGAAAGCCTGACGGGAACCTCCGCCGCGATTGCGGTTGAATCGGCTATCTTGACAAGTTCAAGGTTGCGCATTGCCCAGTTTACCATTGACTTGGTGTCAACAAAAGCGCAGTTTTCTTCAATGGAATCGTCATCTATATTGATTTGCGGGGCGTTCATTACCACGCAGATGTAATTGTATCCGTTATTGGATGAAACGGTGCAGACACATTTGCCCGCCTTGCTTGTCGAACCGGTTTTTCCTCCGGTTATATATTTGCAGTAGTAGTCCTTATATGCGGGGTTCAGCATTTTGTTTGTGCTGATGATGGTCCGCTCCCTGCGCATATTTGTAGCAGGCACAGTGTAACTGCTGAGACCGACTATGTCATTGAACGCGGTGTATGTCATGGCGTTCTGAAATATTTTCGCGACATCTCTCGGTGTGGTGAACTGATAGTCATCATCAAGACCGTGAGGGTTTACAAAATTGGTGTTTGTGCAGCCAAGCCTTCTGACACAGTCGTTCATCATTCCGATAAATGTGTCAATATCGCCCTGACCGATATAATCTGCAAGAATAAGCGCCGCGTCGTTTGCGCTTTCAATAAGCAGGCAGTGAAGAAGATCGTCGACCGAAAGCTCTTCTCCCGCTCTGATTCCCGCCGTTGAACTGCCTGTTCCCAAAAGCAGATTGAGAGCGTATTCAGGAGCGGCAACCATCGTCGTTAAGTCCTCACAGTTTTCAAGCACGACAGTGGCGGTTACGATTTTTGTGAGCGACGCAGGCGGCAACTGTTTGTCGGCGTTGTTCTCAAAAATAACAGTGCCGTTGTCGAGACTCATAAGAAAGTAGTTCTCACTGTGAAGGTCAAGAGTGTCGGTAAGTGAATTATATGTTGCCGAAACCGGGCAGCAAAACGCCGCCGATATAATAATTGTTAAAATAGTTATAAAAATTAAAAATTTTTTCATAGACTTTACACCGTAAATGTTTTATAATAATATAGTATTTAATACAGATTTAAAAGCGAAAAGTATTATAACACTATTATTAAAAAAAATAAATACCAAAATCAAAGATTATCCGTTTGATTTTTCCGGAGGAAAAAACAATGATATATATTACCGGCGACATACACGGCGATAAAAGCCGTTTCGAATCGTCAGCCATCCGCAACCTGAAAAAAGATGATACTCTAATCATCTGCGGCGATTTCGGCTTCCTGTGGGACGGCAGCAAACACGAACAGAAGATTCTTGAAAAACTGGGCAAAAAGAAATTTAATATCTGTTTTGTTGACGGAACACACGAGAATTTCGAACTGCTTAATTCTTATAAAGTCGAAAAATGGAACGGCGGAAAGGTCCATAACATAACGGGCAATATCTACCACCTTATGCGCGGTCAGGTTTTCGAAATTGAGGGTATGAAATTCTTTACAATGGGCGGGGGAGAGAGCCCCGACATTGATATAAGATTTGAAAATAATTCCTGGTCAAAGTTTGAACTCCCGTCAAGAGAGGAACTTCTTGAAGGCGCCGAGAATCTGGAACAGGTTGACTGCAAGGTCGATTTTGTTATTACTCATGAGCCGCCGATGAAGATAAAAACCTTTCTCGCGCTTAAAGACGGCGACGAATCTTCCGTGAACGGCCTGAATACTTACCTTGAAGAGCTTTCGGGCAGTTGCGAATTCCGCCGCTGGTTCTTCGGCTCAATGCATCTTGACAAATATGTTTCAAGCACACATGTCTGTGTTTTCCGAAAGGTTATAAACCCGCTGACAGGCGAAATAATCAATTAAAGGAGCAAAATCATGAAAAAGATAATTTCAGTTATTATTGCCATTTCACTTTGCGCAGGCGTATTGTTTCTGCTTTCATCCTGCGGAAGCGATGTCGGCAAAAGCGAATTCAAAGTAATGGAAGAAGCATTTGACAAGGTTAATTTCACCGTTATTCTTGACAAAGACAATCTTTCTGTTTTCAGCTTTGACGGTCAGACGGAAGAGAGCGACAACACGATTTACGTTGATGAAACAGACAAAGCAAGTTTTATTTATAACAATGAAAAAGACAAAACCGTTGTTGTCGGATATATAATAAGAGACGCTTATTATAAAGATATTGACAACGACGGATATGAAGAAATCTATGTAACCGGTTATTATGACGGAATGAATAAAACTGTTGTTTCGCTTTATGATTATACTCTCGGTCTTCTTATAGGCGAAGACGGCAATTTTAATGATACTATGGAAATGGTAGCCACCGCTGAATTTGAAGGCGATGAAAATATCGGATTCATCGAAGATGATGAAGGAAATATTCACATTGTTACGAAAGATAAAACCACCGGTGAAGTTGCCGTTGATTACGGTATAGCGACACGCAACGGAACACTGCTTGAAATCGGCACTTACAATAATCTGAGCGAAGAAACAGAAAAAGAAGACAACAGTATCTTTGTTACCGACAAATATACATTCTATTATAACGGCGAGGAATTCAAGCCCGAAGCGGATTTTGCCTACGGTGAAGAAGATGTTATGCCTCCCATCACATACATTGACAAAGCCGCGTTCGAAGAACTGACGGGTCAGAGTTACAAATCTCTCGGTGAAGAACTTGACAGCAGGTCGATTATGATTATCAACGGAAAAGAATATGTTTCCTGGTATACACTTACTTCAACCTATGAAATAAACCGCATAATGAAAGACAACCTCACAAAAGTTATTTTCACCACTCTTGATTATTCGGAAGAAACCACAACAGCAAAAGGTGAATAAGAAAACTTATAATCAAAGCACGGAGCCGGTCCACATTGAACCGGCTCCTCTTAATTTTTTATTGCTTAATATTACTTTTTAACTACATCCCAGGAAAAGTGATCTGTGTGAAGAAGTTCGTGCGCCTTGTGTGAAAGAGGCTTTCCAAAATACTCTTCATAGACCTTGAGAACTGCGGGGTTCTCGTGAGAGAATCGGATGGGATTGTTTTTGTCAAGCATATAGAGGTTGGCGTCTCTTACCTGCGCGAGTTCCTCGCCGTCGTGGATGGGCTGACCGCCGCCTCCGCCGCAACCGCCGGGACAAGCCATGATTTCAACAAAATCATAGTTGACTTTGCCTGCGCGGATGGCTTCCAGCAAAGCCCTTGCGTTCGCAAGACCGCTTGCTATTGCAACATTGACAACTGTGCCGTCAATATCTATCTGAGCCTCTCTCCACGGTCCGTCAAAGCCTCTTACGGCTTTGAAAGCATCGGGGTCGGGGTTCTTGCCTGTTACAAGATAATACGCGCTTCTGAGAGCCGCTTCCATAACGCCGCCCGTCGCGCCGAATATAACTGCCGCGCCTGAGCCGTCGCCCAGAGGTGAGTCAAACTCTTCTTCTTCAAGAGCGGAAACATCAATATTCGAAGCTTTTATAAGTCTGTCAACTTCTCTTGTCGTGAGAACAATGTCAACATCCTTTTCGCCCGAACCGTTGAGTGTTTCAATGTCACACTCGCTCTTTTTCGAGGTGCAGGGCATTATTGAAACCGAGAAAATGTTTTCGGGAGCAACTCCGATTTTCTCCGCGAAATATGTTTTTGTGACCGCGCCGAACATAGCCTGAGGTGATTTCGCAGTTGAAAGCATATCCACCATATCGGGGTATTCGGTTTTGATGAATCTGACCCAGCCGGGGCAGCAGGATGTAAACATCGGGAACTTGTTCTCGTCTTTATGAGTAAGTTTTTCGATAAACTCGCTGCCTTCCTCCATAATGGTAAGGTCGGCTGAGAAGTTGGTGTCAAATATGTAATTGAAACCGATTTTGCGAAGCGCCGCGACAAGTTTTTTGACAGTCGCATCTTCGCGTTTTAGACCGAGGTGTTCGCCCCAGGCCGCTCTGACCGCGGGAGCTATCTGAACAACGGTAACTTTTTTCTCATCTTCGAGCGCGCGGATAACCTTAGCCGTGTCATCCCTTTCGTGAAGCGCGCCGACGGGGCAGTGGGTTATGCACTGACCGCAGAGTGAGCAATGAACGCTGTCAATTGTTTTACCGCCTGTGACGCCGACTGTTGTGTGAGAGCCCGTGCCTTTGAGATCCCATATATTAAGCGACTGAATTTTATCGCATATCTGTATGCAACGCATACATTTGATGCACTTGGATTCTTCCCTGATAAGCGGGAATTCATAATTCCACTTATTCTTTGCGGGGGTTTCGGCAAACGGGTTGTTTGTGATTCCGAAAGAATCGGCAAGGCTCTGCAAAGAGCAGTTACCGTTTCTGTAACAGGTGGTGCATTTGCTGTCGTGCTGTGAAAGAATAAGCTGAAGATTTGTTTTTCTCGCTTTCCGGACTTTCGGGCTGTCTGTATAGACAACCATACCTTCTTCAACGGGATTGTTGCAGGCGGCACGGAGTTTGTCTGTGCCTTCAATTTCAACAACACAGATACGGCAGGCGCCGATTTCGTTCAAATCCTTCAAAAAACAGAGTGTGGGGATGTTTATTCCTGCTTTGGCGGCTGCTTCAAGTATTGTGGTGTTTTCGGGAACGCTTACGGCAATGCCGTCAATTTTAAGATTTACCATTTAAAGCACCTGCCTCCTCTGAATTTTCCGTAGCCGAAGTGGTCGCAGCCGAGACATCTCGAGCATTCCTGCTTCGCCTCTTCATCCGTCATGCAGTGTTCCATGAGGGTGAAGTCGTTTTTCCTCTCGTCCGCGGGACGCTCCTTCATCTTTACCCTGCCGCAGGCGGGTCTGTCAAGAAGTGAAGGTGAGGGTATGTCAAAGTCGATTGTTATTTCGTGGTCAAAGCCGAGATATGTGTCGATGTTTCTCGCGGCTACCTTGCCCGCGGCAATCGCTTTAATGACGGTGGCGGGGCCTGT
>CADAER010000030.1:0-25270 GCA_902787025.1 Oscillospiraceae bacterium
GAAAGCACAGCCATTGCTTTTTTGACTGTATTGGGAATGTCGTGAAGTTTTAAATCGAGGAATATCTTGTGACCTCTCTTTTTGATTTCACGGACGATTGAAGGACCCTCGGCGTAGAAAAGCTCCATACCGATTTTCACGAAAGGCTTTCTGCCCGTGAATTTGTCGAGAAATTCAAATGTCTGCTGAGCGCTTGCGAAATCGCAGGCGATAATTACATCTTTACCCATTTAATGCACCTCCCGAAATATCCGATAATTTATCTATTGAGTATTCATCCATAACACGCGGCAGGCCGTTTATGATATTGAGGCAGGCTTTGGGATTTACAAGATTCGCCGTGCCTATTTCGACCGCAGTCGCGCCCGCGAGCATCATTTCAATAACATCCTCCGCCTTTGAGACGCCGCCCATACCTACAACGGGAACATTGACAGCGTTCGCGACCTGGTAAACCATACGCAGGGCGACGGGGAAGATTGCGGGGCCCGAAAAGCCGCCCATAATGTTTCTGATGACAGGCTTTTTAGTTTTTAAATCTATACGCATACCGAGCAGGGTGTTGATAAGGCTTATGCCGTCAGCGCCCTCCGCTTCACACGCCTTCGCTATTGAGACGATGTCTGTGACATTGGGTGTGAGTTTGACTATAAGCGGCTTTTTGCAAAACGGTTTTACCGCTCTTACGACCTCGGCGGCGGACTTCGCGTCCGTGCCGAAATTGACTCCGCCGCTGTGAACATTGGGGCAACTTATGTTAAGTTCTATCCAGCCGACCTGCTCTTCTTCGCTGATTTTCGAGACGTTTTCTATATATTCATCAACAGAGAAGCCGCCTATATTAGCCATAACGGGTTTGCTGAAACAGTTTTTAAGTTTCGGCAGTTCTTCGCTTATGACTTTGTCAATGCCGGGGTTCTGCAAACCGACGGCGTTAATCATACCCGATGTGCATTCGGCAATTCTCGGTGTTGGATTGCCGAAACGGGGCTCTTTTGTTGTGCCTTTGAACGAGAATGTTCCGAGAACATTTATGTCGTAAATCTCTGCGAATTCGTAGCCGAAGCCGAAGGTTCCGGAGGCGGGAATAACGGGGTTGTCGAGAGTTATTCCGCACAGGTCAACACTCAGTCTTCCCATAATATTTCCTCCTTTTTCAGAACGGGACCTTCTTTGCAGATTCGCTTATAGCCCGTTACGGTCTTGCAGGAGCAGCCCATACAGGCACCGAAGCCGCAGCCCATACGCTCCTCAAAACTGAACTGCCCCGATGTTACGGTCTTTCTGAAAACAGACTTCAGCATAGGCTCGGGACCGCAGGTGTAAAAATATGTGTATTCATCGGGCAGAGCATCCGTGACAAAGCCTTTCACGCCGTATGAACCGTCGGCGGTTGTTACGGTAACATCCGCACCGAGCGCTTTGAACTCATCTTCATAAAAGATTTCTTCTTTTGTGTTGAAGCCGAGCACGACGCTGACTTTTTTGCCCTGTGAGACAAGCTGTTTTGCGAGCATATAGAGAGGAGGCACGCCGACTCCTCCGCCGAGAAGCAGGGGTTTGTCTCCGCTCGGTGAGAGGTCGTAGCCGTTGCCCAGACCAGTAAGAGTGTCAAACTCATCGCCCGCTTCCGCCTTGCTCATAAGTTTTGTGCCTGTTCCGACAACTTTGTAAACAAGAGTCAGTTCATTCCCGTTTACATCGCATACGGAAATCGGTCTTCTGAGGAAGCAGGAGTCAACGAGCAGGTTGACGAACTGACCGGGCGAGGTTATCTCCGATGTGTTGCCCGACAGGACCATTTTATAAACATTTTTTGCGATTGTCTCGTTTGAGACGACTTTGAAAATACTCTGTTTCATAAACCTTCAGGAATCTATTGTTGAAATTGAAATTGTGATTTCCTCAAGCACATCGAGCAGAACGCGGACTGTGTCGAGGGATGTGAACATAGCGACATTATTTTCAGCCGCGAGGCATCTTATCTTGAAGCCGTCGGAGTTGGGATCGGATGACTCAATCGCCTTGGTGTTTATGACATAGGCGATGTTGCCTTCTCTGAGCGCTTCGGGAATCTCGTCGCTGCCGTCGCTTATCTTTTCAAGCACGTGGGTGCGGATTCCGTTTTCTTTGAGATATTCCGCGGTGCCTTCGGTCGCCTGGATATTGAAGCCGAGTTTATAAAATCTGCGGATAAGAGGAAGAGCCTCTTCCTTGTCTTCATCCGCTATTGCCGCGAACACAACGCCGCTGGAAGCAAGGTGAATACCCGATGCCTGAAGCGCTTTGTAGAGAGCGCGGTTGAACTTGTCATCATAGCCGATTGCCTCGCCCGTTGACTTCATTTCGGGTGAGAGGTAGGCGTCGAGGCCTTTGATTTTATTGAACGAGAATACGGGAACTTTGACATAGCAGCGTTTTTTCTCATCGGGGTAGATATCGAATATTCCCTGTTCGCGCAGTGATTTACCGAGAATAACATCGGTGGCTATATCGGCGAGCGAATAACCCGTGGATTTCGAAAGGAAGGGAACCGTTCTTGACGAGCGGGGATTGACTTCGATAATGTAAACATTTTCATCGGGATCGACTATGAACTGGATGTTGAAAAGACCGATTATGCCGATGCCGAGACCGAGTTTTTTGGCATACTGAAGGATGATGCCCTTGACTTTATCCGAAATGCTGAAAGCGGGGTAAACGCTTATTGAGTCGCCCGAATGAACGCCCGTGCGCTCGACAAGTTCCATAATACCCGGCACAAATACATTTCTGCCGTCGCAGATGGCGTCAACCTCAACCTCTTTGCCTTTGATGTATTTGTCAACGAGAACGGGCTTGTCTTCGTCAATGGCAACCGCGTTTTTGAGATACTGACGGAGCTGTTCCTCGGTAGCGACAACCTGCATCGCTCTGCCGCCCAGAACGAATGACGGGCGCACAAGCACGGGATAGCCGATTTCTTTGGCGGCGTTTACACCGTCTTCGATATTAGTAACAGCGCAACCTTTGGGCTGGGGAATGTTGAGATCGAGAAGAAGATGTTCGAAGGAGTCTCTGTTTTCGGCGCGTTCAATGGCGTCGCAGTCGGTGCCGATTATCTTTACTCCCCTCTTCATAAGAGGTTCGGCAAGGTTTATCGCGGTCTGACCGCCGAGCGAGGCTATAACGCCTTCAGGCTGTTCGAAATCAATTATTGCCATTACATCTTCGGGGGTGAGAGGCTCAAAATAGAGTTTATCCGCCGTGGTGTAGTCGGTTGAAACCGTTTCGGGGTTGTTGTTTATGATTATTGCCTCGTAACCCGCGCGCTTTATTGTCTGAACGGCGTGAACGGTCGAGTAGTCAAACTCAACGCCCTGCCCTATTCTGATGGGACCAGCGCCCAGAACAACAATCTTCTTTTTCTCGGTCAGGCGCGAGGCGTTTTCTCCCGAATAGGATGAATAGAGATAGGCTATGTATTTGCCTGTGTGAAGGGTGTCAACCATACGGAATATAGGCACTATGCCGAGTTTTTTGCGGGTTTCGTATATTTCGATTTCCTTTTTGTTCCAGAGTTTTGCGATGTATTGGTCTGAAAAACCCATAACCTTTGCGGCTCTGAGAACCATCTCGTTGCCGGGTTTGTCTTTGAGGGTGTATTCCATATCCACAATGCGCTTTATGCACTCGAGGAACATTTCGGTAATCATTGTTACCTCGTGGAGTTTTTCAATAGTCGCGCCCCTGCGAATGAGTTCGGTTATGGCGTAGATGTTGTCATCCCTGAATTTTGAGATATATTCAAACAGCTCGCTGTCTGTGTAGGAATCAAATTTTGAAAGGTAGAAGTGGCACACACCGGTTTCGAGTGAGCGCACGGATTTGAGCATGCACTCTTCAAGACTTGAGCCGATGCCCATAACCTCGCCTGTCGCTTTCATCTGAGTGCCGAGAACATTGGGCGCAGTCGCGAATTTATCAAACGGGAAGCGCGGGAATTTCGCGACGATATAGTCGAGCGAAGGTTCTATTGCCGCAGTGCCGCCCGCAACGGGGATATCCTCAAGCGCCATACCGAGAGCGATTTTCGCGGTGACTCTCGCTATGGGGTAGCCGCTCGCTTTTGAAGCGAGAGCGGAGGAGCGTGAAACTCTGGGGTTGACTTCTATAAGGAAATATTCGCTTGAATTCGGGTTGAGAGCGAACTGAACATTGCATCCGCCTTCAACTCCGAGTTCCTTTATAATCTTTATCGCGCTTTCATTGAGCATTTTGAGGTCGTGCTCATTGAGCGAGAGAATGGGAGCGACAACGATTGAGTCGCCCGTATGGACGCCGACGGGGTCGACATTCTCCATACCGCAGATGGTTATTGCGTGGTCGTTGGAATCGCGCATAACCTCAAACTCAATTTCTTTGTAGCCCTTGACGCTCTTTTCGATGAGAACCTGGTGAACGGGAGAAAGCCTGAACGCGTTTACGCCGACTTCGATTAACTCCTCTTCATTGTCGGCGAAGCCGCCGCCCGTGCCGCCGAGAGTAAACGCGGGGCGCAGAACTACGGGGTAGCCGATTCTTTTCGCCGCCTCTTTGGCTTCATCGAGAGAATATGTAATTTCGGAGGGGATTACGGGCTCGCCGATGCTCTCGCACATCTCTTTGAAAAGTTCTCTGTCTTCAGCGCGTTCTATTGAGCGACTGGGGGTGCCGAGCAGTTCCACTCCGCACTCCTTGAGAATGCCTTTCTTTTCAAGTTCGACTGCGATGTTGAGACCTGTCTGACCGCCTATTCCGGGCACAATTGCGTCGGGGCGCTCGTGCCTTAAAATTTTGGCGATATACTCAACCGTAAGCGGTTCCATATAAACCTTATCCGCTATTGTGGTGTCGGTCATTATTGTTGCGGGGTTTGAGTTAGCGAGGATAACTTTGTAGCCCTCTTCACGCAGAGCAAGGCACGCCTGTGTGCCCGCATAGTCAAACTCCGCCGCCTGACCGATTACGATGGGGCCTGAGCCGATGATAAGGACTTTTTTGATGTCTGTTCTTTTTGCCATAACTGCCTCCGATGATTAGGTTTTAGGATTTAGAGTTTATATTTACTGCTTTGAGTTGAAAATACATTTGCCGTAAATGGTTTCGCCTGCGTATGGGGTTGCCTTGCCTTTTGAAATGAATTCTTCGGGATTGACCGTGAAGCTTTCGTTTAAATCCCAGACGCAGAATTCGTTTTCGCTCTTTATTGAGAAACGCTTTCGCGGATTTACCGTAAGACATTCGATTATTTTTTCAAGCGGAACAATTCCGGTTTTTACGAGTTTTGTGTAAAGCACGGGAAAGGCAATTTCAATTCCCGTAATTCCGAATGCGCTGCCCGCAAGGCCTTTTGATTTTTCTTCTGCGCTGTGCGGGGCGTGGTCTGTCGCTATCATATCTATTGTGCCGTCAATAAGGCCTTCAACAAGGGCTTTTCTGTCTTCCTCACTTCGCAGGGGCGGATTCATTTTGAACCTGCCGTCTTCCTGCAGACAGTTTTCATTCAGCGTAAGGTAGTGGGGCGCCGTTTCACAGGTGACGTTTACTCCCCTCGCCTTTGCCTGACGGATTATTTCAACGCTCTCTTTGCACGAGATGTGGCATACGTGGTACGGGCATGCCGTTTCTTCGCTGAGTTTTATATCTCTTTCAATCGGGAGCCACTCGCTTTTGCTGCAGATTCCTTTGTGATTGTGCTCTTTTGCGTATGCGCCGTCGTGAATGTAACCGCCGTTGAGAAGCGAATTTTCTTCACAGTGGGCAACGATTATTTTGCCGAGTTCTTTCGCTCTGAGCATTGCCGAGCGCATCATCTCCTGACTCTGCACACCTCTGCCGTCATCAGAAAAGGCAACCGCATAAGGCGCAAGCCCCTGCATATCGGAGAGCTCCTCCCCTTTTTCGCCTACCGTAATTGCGGCGTATGGAAGAACCTGTATTGCGGCGTCTTTTTCAATTATTTCAATCTGCTGTTTTATGTTCGGCACGCTGTCGGGAACGGGGTTTAGATTCGGCATTGTGAACACGGTTGTGTATCCGCCCGCCCTTGCGGCGAGAGAACCTGTTTTTATTGTCTCTTTATAAGAAAAACCCGGCTCGCGGAAATGCACATGCACATCGCAAAAGCCGGGAAAAACAACATATCTGCCGGAATTGATGCCGGCAATAACATCGGATGAAAGCAAAGCTGCAACGGGCGATGAAAGAAGCGCCCCTGCGCAGTCGAACCTGTTTGTTGCATTGCCGTTCATCACACTTTGCCTCCGATAAAAAACTGCCTTGCCGCAGGGCACGGCAAGGCAGACTTCAAGCATAACTTCAAGTTTAATCTTGCCGACCTCACGGGATCCGCTTAAAGATTTTTTTACTGTCGGTTATTATAGCACAGCGTATTTATAATTTCAAGTATTTTAAAGCATTATTTTCAATAAAAAATGCAATATTATACAATTCCTTCAAGGAAGTTTGTTTCGGTAACATAACCATCCTTGTCTATGCGGAAGGTTTTGATTTCGGTAGGGTAAAAATCGCTGTAAAACGCCGCGTCGAGCATATCGCATTTTATCATTGCGTAAGCGGGTTTGCCGGCGACCTCGCGGCATCGTATTATTGCGTCGCCCGAGCCGTCTTCGCAGAATTTGACGGCATCGGCAATTACATTCGGGGCGTCTATTGTAAGATAGCTCTTTTCAAGCGGAAGTGTGCCTTTATGATAGCCGCAGGGCACGGCAACGGGACGGTTGAGGAACATTTCGCCCGTCTTTACCGTTTGAGCGATATCGACATCGTCACTGTGCGGCATAACCGCGTATTCGAAGCGCTGAACGCCCTCGTCGCAGTAGTTGAAATCCGCCGCGGGTCTGTCGGAGTAGTGGTCGGCGAAAATCGAATTGCGGATGACCGTCAGACGCAGTTCGTTTTCGGGGCAGGAATAGCTGTATTTTGAATCGCTGAAAACGGTAACTCCGTAACGGGAGCCGTCGGAACTGACGGAGATGTCGCCCCATTTCAGCGCGGGCTCCTCCTCGCCGTTGCACGGGCGTTTGATGAATCCGCCGGGAACTTCATAGGTTGAAATGCCGTCTTCACCCTTAACAGGGAACGGGATTTTGAGAATTGTAAGGGGCTCCTGCCAGATTGCCTTTGCTTTGACGCGAAGGGCTTTCATACCCGATGAGAGGATGAAATCCTGCGTGATGATTGACTTACCAAAGGTGTGTTTTGTTCTGACGACACTGCGGAGTTTTCCGCTTTCGACAAGTTTGATTGACTGCAGTTTCATTGTGTCAATGACTTCATCGAATTTAAAAATATTGTGCGCCCAGGTGTCGGGCTTTGTGTTGTCAAAAACGGTGGGCAGACAGAAGTTTTCCGCTTCTGCGTATTCTCTGCCGTCGGCTTTTGTAATCAGTGATGAAACGGCGCCGTTGGATTTGCTGAATTTAACGGTGAGATATTTGTTTTCAATTGTGATTTCATCACTGTCGTTTGCGGTTGTATCGCTGTCAATACCGGGCTCGTAGAAACCGCGTTCCTCTTTGCCCCAGTATAGCCAGTAAACCGCGTAGCCGAGCGCGGGGACCTTTGCGAGGAAGACGGTATCAAGGTGTGAATCGTTCGAACGGGAGGAACGGACATTCTGGAACAGCACGGGTTCGTGGTTGCTGTTCTCGACCTTTGACGAGGGGTGGTAGGCGCGAACGGGAACGGTTACATCAAACGAATTGGGGTTGAAAACCGCCACGGGGCGCGGATAATCGAGATTGCGGCAGTGATGGCGGGCGTTGAGAGTTTTTGTTTCCGACACACCGTCGAGCCAGGTGTTCATATCGAGAGTAAGACGCAGGAGAGCGTTGTTCTCCGCTGTCGCTGCAACGGTCATCGCATAGCCCTCGCTGTCGCGCACATCGTCATAGGCCTCCATAATCGAGCAGCCGCACATAATATCGTGGAACTGGTTGAAGCAGACCTTGCGCCATGCTTCTTTAAACTCTTCCGTTTTCGCGGGTTGACCTGCGGTTTTGCAGGCAACGGTGTTCCATTTTTCGGCGTTCTGAAGCCACGCCTCCGCCTTGCGGTTGAGTTTTTTGATGAGTGAGGTCGCGGAGTAGCAGCCGCTCGCGTGGTGCTGTAAATCGTCATCCCAGACGGGAGCGTCAACGCCCGAGGCGCAGACTTCGGTAAAATATTCATCGGGCGATGAAAATTTTATATTCGCGCCGTTTTCTTTTAGTTTTTCAAGATGTTCAATATCCCCTTTTGTGGGACCGCCGCCGTGGTTGCCGACGCCGTAGAACATCATGACATCGCAGTTGTTTTCATCAGCCATATTGCCGAGAAAACCGACCGCTTCATCAATGCTTTCAACGCCGTCACGGGCGTAGCCGTTGGGAATATGATAGGTAAGAACGCTTGAGCCGTCGGGCGAGTGCCAGTTGAAAAGAGGCGCGGGAATATCGGCGTTCTCGTGCTTTTCCGGGCGCATCATAACATAAAAATCCATACCGCCCTTTTTGAGCAACTGTGGAATCATTCTGCTGTGGCCGAAGGAATCGACATTGTAGCCTGTGCGGCAGATTCTGCCGAATTTTTCATAATAATATAACTGGCTGTAAAGCGCCTGCCTCGCGTAGCTTTCGGCACTCGGCATATTGCAGTCCGCCTGAACCCACCAGCCGTTGACGGGCACTATTCTGCCCGCTTTGACCTTTTCGCAGATTTCCTCAAACATTGCGGGGTCTATCTCCTCAACCCATCTGTAATGGGCGGCGGAGGAGCAGGTGAAGATGAAATCGTCATATTCGTTTAATCTGTCAAGAGCGGAACGGAAGGTCTGCAAAACCTCTCCGCAGCCCTCCTGCCAGCGCCATAGCCAGATTGGATCAAGGTGAGCGTTGCCGATAAGATGAATCTCTTTATTCATACTGTTACCTCACTTAATAAATCCGTAGTATCTGCCCATCCAGTAAGGCAGGGTGTAATAGGTGCAGCCCTCGACGCACTGGGCGCCGCCGCTGTCTTCATTTTTGTATTCGAGCGGATTGCGGTCGAATTTTGAAATGAATCTTTCATCCGGCGGAAGAGCCGCGCCTGCTTCAAGATAGCCCGCCCTGTATTTTCTGACTGGTATGTCGTGCCTGCCTGTCAGGGTTACGCTGCCGGCAAGTCTGCTGATATTTGCGCGGTCAAACCAGAGGCAGATGCGCTCCATATCAAGCTGAGCGTCGGGGCAGGCGGCAAGATACGGGAAATCATAGGCGGGGCTGAATTCCCTTGCTGTTGAAAACCTCCAGGTTGAGAAGGCTCTGCGATATATGTCGAGAAGATTTTCGTCTTTTTCAAGTCGGCACAGAATATAGAATGACGCGGTTGCAAGCATATGGTCGCCATACATTATGTTCTCAACGAAATCCTCATTTGTTACATTGTTGGCGGTAACATGGCGGTCGAAATGCTTCAGGCCGAGTTCGGCGTAGCCGCGTGAAACGAGTTCGTCATACGCCTCTTTCCATCTGCCCTCTTCTCCGGTTATATCCATTGTGGCTTTGAGGTACATAAGCACCTCGGCGGAATTGAGGCAGGCGTCAACCCAGCCGTCGGGAGTGTTGAAATAGTCTTCATACCATTTTGCCCACATTGTGCTTTCGCCCGAAAAATCAACAAGACGCAGATTGTTGTCAAGGATATGGCTCATAATGTTGCGGGCGCTCTGCCTAACGAGGTCGTCGAGTTCTTCGTCTTCGCCGCTCATAAGGCGGCTGTAAAGCCAGAGCATCATATATTCTAGAGTGATTTCGTCGCTGCTGGTGTCCGCTTTATAGATTATATCGTCATCGGAATAGCCTTCGTCGCGGTAAAGCTTCGCAAGGCGGTCGGGAACGGGAGCGGAGGCATCGATTTCAACGCCGGCAATCCCGTTTTCTTTTGTATATGTTGTTTCAAGCGCGGTCGCTTTGCCGCCGTGTTTTTTGAAAAACAGGCCGTCATCGGGAACGGGCTCGTCAACGGTGAGGTAGCTTCTTGCGACAAAGCCGTCTCCCCTGCCCGTTATATACATAAGCAGCAGCACCGCTTCAACCGCCCTTGAGGCAACAGCCTTTGCTTCGAGTGTTTCGGGAGCGTTTTCGCCTTTTTCTCTTCTGAGAACGGCATAGCGGAATATTTCACCCGATGCGAAAAGAGCCGTGAAACCGCCGTCGTTGTCACAATGGCCGAAATCGAGATATGACGAAACATCCCCGCGTTTTGCGAGGAATTTATGGCTTACCATACTTCTGCGCTGAACCGCCCTGAGCGTTTCTTCGAGAAGGATTTCCGCCTTTTCTTCTGCTGTGAATGTAACAAGTTCTATATGTGTTATGCCTGTTTCGGTGAGAACCCATACGGAATTGCCTTCGGGAGCAATATTAATCACGTTGTTGTCGGGCAGGTCTCTTTCAAAGCTGAAAAACATAACGCGGTCTGTCTTTTTCTCTTCTTCAACGCGACACCTTGTAACTCCGTTTGACGCGCCTGCCCAGACCGCTCCGTCATCGGTGACGGCGCAGCAGCGGTAATCGCTCTTTTTTGAAGGCAGAGGCAGAGGAAAAGATGAAAAATCGGGCTTTACCGGTTCGTTTTTCAGTTCCGCGGGCGCGCCCTCATAGCCGAGAGGAAAAAACGTGCTTTTCCGTGAAAAATGGGGCTTGAGAACATAAGGCAGTTTCATATTGATATCTCCCTGATATTTTTTATACATTTATAATAACAAAAGCGGTGCGCCGTTTCAACATTTTTCGGTCATTATTAACTAAAATAATTTGTTGTGTTGACAAACGGCAATAATTCCTTTTTAATATTATACAGAAATAAGAAACGGAGATTTTTATGCTTGAGTTCAAAAAACTCGGATTTGAAGATTTTGAGAATGTAAGAAACTATTTCGACGCTTTCAGACAACATTCCTGCGATTTCACTGCGGGAATAACCTTTATGTGGCGCGATTTTTACGATATGCAAATTGCATACTCAGGCGACGACATTGTTTTTATGCTCACCGACGATGACTGCGGCCCTGCGTTTCTTCCGCCCCGAAAAGAACATTTTGACGAAATCTGCAGAGAGATTGAGGAATACTGCAGAAGCGAAAAGATTAAAATGCAGTTTTACTCGGTAGCCGAAGATATGCTTGAAGATTTTCGCCGGCTTTACCCCGGTTGCAACTACTATGCAGAGGAGCAGTGGTCGGACTATATTTATGAAGCGGATAAGATACTGAAGCTTGAAGGCAAAAAATATGCGACTTAGCGCAATCACATAAACAAATTCCGCAGGCTTTACGACGATTTTACATTCAAAGAAATCACCGCGAACGATGTTGCGGAGTGCATCGACCTTATGGAAAACCGCATGGCGGAAAAAGAGGACATTCTCGCTAACGCCAAAAAAGAAACTGTTGTTGATGTTCTAAGGTCGGCGATATACTGACAGTTCACATTGAAAAAGCGGATATCCGCTTTGACGGCGCCTACCCGATGCTCACTCACCTGTTTTTGGAAAAATACGCTGATGATGAAATAAATTTCGTCAACCGCGAGGATGACTCCGGCGACGAGGGGCTGAGAAAATCAAAACTTTCTTATCATCCCTGCGAACTGCTTGAAAAATATTTTGTGGAAATATGACATAAAAAAATCACCTCTGCCGAAATGACAGAGGTGATGCTTTTTTTATTTGATTATTATTTAATCATACCTGCAACTTCAGCTGCGAAATCGTCGGCTTTCTTTTCAATGCCTTCGCCCTTTGCGAAACGGGTGAAGCCCTTGATTGCGATGTTGGCGCCGAGATCTTTGGCAACCTTTGCGACATAGCCGCCTACGCTGCCTTCAAAGATGTCGCTGCGGACGAATTCCTGCTCAAGCAGGCAGGTCTCTTTGATCTGCTTTGCGATTCTGCCTTCAACAACCTTGCCGAAAATGGGGTTGGCGGCATAAATCTCTCTGCCCTTGACAGCAACTTCTGCAAGTTTTGCGATTGCTTCTTTTGAAAGGAAGTTGAAGAGGAACTTGTTCTGTTTCTCGGCTTCATAAGCCGCGACATCAGCGTCGTCCCATTCTTTGTCTTCAAGAACCTTGTTGATAATCTGCATAAGGATGGGCTTGGGAAGAGAATCGGGCTTGTTGAGAGCGCTTTCAACAGTGATCTTCTTCATATTTTCAAGCTCTGCTGCCGAAATGTCATCTTTGCCGAGATATTCGGGGCTCATAGCCGCTACCTGCATAGCGATGTTTTTGCCCATATCGTTGAATTCCGCGCTTGATGTGTCAGCGTCGGTGTCGAACTCGACGAGAACGCCTACGGAACCGCCTGCGTGGATGTAGGAAACCGCTGTGCCTTCGATTCTTGCGAAGCGGCGGACTTTCATATTCTCACGGATTTTGAGGAAGAGTTCCTGAACGGAGTCGGCAACGGAGATGCTGCCGTCTGCGATTGTTGTCGCAAGAAGAGCGTCGAGGTCCGCGGGGTTCTTCTCAACAACTGTTTTTGCAATCTGCTTTGCGAGAGCGATGAATTCGGGGTTTTTGCCTACGAAGTCTGTTTCGCAGTTGACTTCGACAAGTGCGGATGCGTTTGCGTCGCTGTAAGCGGTAACAACGCCTTCTGCTGCTACACGGCTTGCCTTTTTGGCTGCCGATGCGAGACCCTTTTCACGAAGAATCTCTATTGCTTTATCCATATCGCCGTCGGCTTCTGTGAGGGCCTTTTTGCAGTCCATCATGCCGACATTGGTCTTTTCTCTGAGCGCCTGAACGTCTTTTGCGGTAAATGCCATTGTATTATTCCTCCTCTGCTGTCTCTTCTGCGGGTGCTTCTTCTGCAGCTTCTGCCGCGGGAGCGGAAGCCTCGCCCTGTCTGCCTTCGATAACTGCGTCTGCCATTGCGCCTGCGATAAGTTTTACAGCGCGGATAGCGTCGTCGTTGCCGGGGATTACATAATCAACTTCGTCGGGGTCGCAGTTTGTGTCAACTATTGCAACGATGGGGATACCGAGTTTCTTTGCTTCGAGAACAGCGATTCTCTCTTTGCGGGGGTCAACGATGAACATAGCAGCGGGCTGCTTCTTCATCTCGGTGATACCGCCCATGAATTTTTCAAGCTTTTCGATTTCAAGCTGTAATTTGATAACTTCTTTTTTGGGAAGAAGGTTGAATGTTCCGTCTGCTTCCATTGTTTTGAGCTGAGCAAGTCTCTTTACTCTGCGCTGAATGGTGTTGAAGTTTGTGAGCATACCGCCGAGCCAGCGTGCGTTTACGAAAGGCATACCGCAGCGGATTGCTTCTTCCTTGACGGATTCCTGAGCCTGTTTCTTTGTGCCGACGAAAAGAACTTCGCCGCCTTCAGCCGAGATGTCACGGATGAACATATAGGCTTCTTCAAGTTTTTTAACGGTTTTCTGAAGGTCAATGATATAAATACCATTGCGCTCAGTGAAGATGTATTCCGCCATTTTGGGGTTCCATCTTCTGGTCTGGTGACCGAAATGAACACCGGCCTCGAGTAACTGTTTCATGGATACTACTGACATATTTTTTCCTCCTTAGTTTACGGCGGGTTGACCGCCACCACCGCGTGCCTGACAGCGCAACGGCATTGAGCCGCACTTGCACCGACAATAGCTCCGCGTGCGTTTTGCTGTTGAATTATATCACAAGGTTTTCACCATTGCAAGCATTTTTTATAATTTTTATTATTATATTATTCTTCGGCTTCAGCCCAGTTTTTCTCTTTTCTCGCGTTTGCGCGGGCTTCAATCATGGCATCGATATCGGAATCGAGAACCTCTTTTTTGCGGTTATATACAAGGCCGAGAACTCCCGTGAGTTCGTCGAACACGCCGGCGGCGAGTTCGCAGGTTTCCGCGGTCGGGTTTTTGCCGACAACAGCGGAGTTGATATCTCTGACAGCATCGAATATCGCGGCGAGAGCGGCTGCCGTGTTGAGGTCGTCATCCATAGCCTCGATGAACTGGTTTCTGCGTTCGGAGAGGGCTTTTTCAAGTTCTTTGTCAACCTCGCCGTGCTGAGCGTTTGCGAGTTCGAAATCAATGCCCTCTCAGCAGTTGTAAAGGCGGGTGAGCGATGCCTTGCACTGCTCAATGGCGTCAAAGCTGTAGTCGATGGGGCTTCTGTATTGAGTTGAAATCATAAGCAGTCTGATGGGTTCATATCCGAATTTTTCGGCAACATCCCTTACGGTGAAGAAGTTGCCCGCGCTTTTTGCCATTTTGACTTTGTCAACGGTTATGAAGCCGTTGTGCATCCAGTAGTTTGCGAAGGGCTTGCCCGTGTAGCATTCGCTCTGGGCTATCTCGTTCTCGTGGTGCGGGAATATCAGATCCTGACCGCCGCAGTGAATGTCGATTGTTTCGCCGAGGTAGCGGTTGACCATTGCGGAACATTCGATATGCCAGCCCGGTCTGCCTTTGCCCCAGGGGGAATCCCAGTAGGGCTCGCCCGGTTTTGCCGCCTTCCAGAGAGCGAAATCCATCGGCTCGCGCTTTACTTCGCCGACCATAATTCTCGCGCCCGCCTGTAAATCTTCAAGCGGCTGATGGGAGAGCTTGCCGTAACCGTCAAATTTCGAAGGCGTGAAATAGACATCTCCGTCCGCTTCGTATGCGTATCCCTTCTCAATAAGCCCCGAAACGATTTCGATAATCTTTTCAATGTTCTCGGTCGCTTTCGGGTGGATATCCGCCTCGCGGAAATTGAGCCCTTTGACATCCGTCCAGAACTCCTCGATATATTTTTTTGTGATGTCGGTGTAGTCAACGCCCTCTTCGTTTGCCTTGCGGATGATTTTGTCGTCAACATCGGTGAAATTCTGAACGAAAGTAACTTTATAGCCGCGGTATTCGAGGTAGCGGCGCAGGGTGTCGAAAACGCATATCGGGCGCGCGTTGCCTATATGGATGAAATTATAAACGGTGGGACCGCAGGCGTAGATTTTAGCCTCGCCCTCCTTAATTGGGACAAACTCCTCTTTCTGTCTTGTAAGGGTGTTAAATATTTTCATCTTTGTTCTCCTTTTCAATGCCTATTTTCTCATTTATCTTATCAATCTCCGCGTCAATGCGCGAAATCTCAATTGCGATCGGGTCGGGAATGTGAATCTGGTCAAGATAGTCGAAGACTCTCACTCCGTCGCGTTTTACCGCCCTTGCGGGTATGCCTATCGCGGTTGAGTTTGCGGGAATATCGGTAACAACTACCGCTCCCGCGCCGACACGGCTGTTTTCTCCGATGACTATGGGGCCGAGAATTTTCGCGCCCGAGCCTATCATGACATTGTCGCAGATTGTCGGATGGCGCTTGCCGGTATCTTTACCCGTGCCGCCCAATGTTACGCCCTGATAAAGGGTGACATCATCGCCGATTATCGCTGTTTCGCCGATGACAACTCCCGTGCCGTGGTCGATGAAAAAGCGTTTGCCTATCTGCGCCGCGGGGTGGATTTCAATACCCGTCTTGCGTGATGCGCGCTGGGAAATCCAGCGGGCGATAAAATAGAATTTGTGATGATAAAACCAATATGCTTTCCTGTGCATTCTGATAGCCTTCAGACCGGGATAAAGGAACAGGATTTCAAAAACCGACCTTGCCGCCGGATCGCGCGATTTGACGCAGGCTATGTCTTCTTTTAACTGATTGAACATTTTGATACCTCGTTTTATTCAATAAAAAATCCCCCGGTGCCTTTCAGCACCGGAGGCGTAATTACGCGGTTCCACTCCGATTTATAACTCATTGGACCTGTAACGGGGTCAGCCGCGCGGAAATACTGAGATTCATTCCGCGTGCCGCCGGGCGCACTTCACAAAGCCGCATTCAAGGTGCCTCACAGCAAAACGGCACCCTCTCTGATGAACGCCTGCAACGCTACTCTTCCCGACCGTTGCAATATATTATTTAATTACGGAAGTATATTATAATCACGGTCCGTGATTTTGTCAATTATTTTTTTGAGGTCTTTGCTTTTTTATCCGCGGGCTTTTTGTCACTGCCTTTTTTCGCGCCGGCGAAATAATAGATTCCCGAAAAAACAGTGAGAATCATAATTATGCAGACAAGGACATTGACAGATTTTGTGATGCTCAGCGTATTTGAGCCGGTGAAGGTGTAGCTCTTTTCGTTGGAATAAATGAAAAGCATTGCGACAAAGAGCAGCACCATCTGCGCGAAGGTTTTGATTTTGCCGGGCAAACCCGCCGAAAGGGCGACGCCTTTTCTGAGATAAACCATTCTCATAACGGTCACAGCGATTTCGCGGAAAAGAATAATGCAGACAAAGACAACGCCTGTTATAAACTCCGCCGTGAGATTTTTCGGTTTAAGGTGGGCGTAAATGCAGAAATAAGCCGCTACCGTAAGGGCTTTATCGGCTATGGGATCGGCGATTTTGCCGAAGTTGGTTATTTCATCGTGTTTTCTCGCGATTTTTCCGTCAAGAAAATCGGTGAGCGAGGCAATAAGGAATATTATTGCCGCCCAGAGATAATGCGAATAAGCATCGGGGCCTGCCTGCATAAACCAGACGACCGCGAAAACCGGAATGAGAATTATTCTTAAAACCGTAAGTGCGTTGGGTAAATTCATTTTTCGTTTAACTCCTGTTATAAAACTGTCAGACGCAGGCGACATCCCTGCCGATAAGATCGTAATCGTTGACGCCGATAACCTTGACCTGAACAAAATCGCCGTTTTCATATTCATTGTCTGATGTAAAGGTGATTTTGCCGTCGATTTCGGGGGCATCCATAAAGGTTCTGCCGCTGTAACTGTCGGTATAGGCGTCATAGTCTTCAACGAGAACGCGGAAGACTCTGCCGATGCGCTCCGTGTTTTTTAGGTGGACTATTTCAAGCTGGTCGTTCATTATGATTTCGCCGCGGTCGATTTTCAGCTGCTCGTCAACCTGCCCTTCCATATCGCAGGCGGGAGTGCCCTCCTGCGGTGAGAAAGCGAAACAGCCGAGGCGGTCGAACTCGATTTCATTGACAAATTCGGCAAGGTTTTCAAATTCTTCCTCGCCCTCGCCCGGGAAGCCGACAATAAATGTTGTGCGGATTATGCACTCGGGCAGAAGCGTTCTGATTTTTGTTATCAGCGCGGTGTATTCCTCCCTTGTGCCGCGTCTGTTCATCTTTTTGAGAAGACCGTTGTCGGCGTGCTGGAGAGGAAGGTCGATATAATTGAGAACCTTGGGCTGTTTTGCCATAACATCAAGCAGTTCGTCGGTGATTTTGTCCGGGTAACAGTAGAGCATTCTTATCCACTCGATGCCCTCTATTTCACAAAGCCTGTTGAGAAGTTCGGGCAGCATAAGCTTTCCGTATAAATCAAAGCCGTAATTTGTGGTATCCTGCGCTATGAGGATGAGTTCCTTTGTTCCCGCCTGGGCGAGAACTTGCGCCTCTTCAATGAGAGTTTCCATCGGCACGCTTCGGTAATTGCCTCTTATATAAGGAATTGTGCAGTAGGAACAGCGGTTTGAACAGCCGTCCGCGATTTTCAGATATGACCAGTATTCGGGTGTGGTGAGAAGACGCTCACCTTCAAGAGGGAGACCGTTGACATCGGGAAATGTGCAGTATGCCGGGCTGCCTTCATCCGCCTCATTTTCGGGCAGATTACCGGACCCGTCGCCGAGGAGTGAGTTGAGAATATCGACAATACTGCCGTCCGCGCCAATACCCACGACCGCGTCGATTTCGGGTATTTCGGCAAGCACTTCTTTCTTGTGGCGCTGCGCGAGGCAGCCCGTAACCACTATCTTGCCGACAAGTCCCTCGTTTTTCAGCTGCGCCATATCGAGAATATTCTCAATGGCTTCCTCCTTCGCGGCGTCGATAAAGCCGCAGGTGTTGATTATTACAGCTTCAACGCCGTCATAAATGTCGCCGATTACATACCCCGCTTTATCGAGCGAAGCGAGCATTCTTTCGGCATCAACCTGATTTTTCGGACAGCCGAGCGATATCATTGATATTCTGTGCATAATCAATCCTCCGGTGCTGAAATGTCAACCTGCGCCATTGCCGAGCGGATATCCGAATAGCCGTAGCCCATTCTCTGCAGGGCGGCGAAGGTCTTTTTAACGCCTTTTTCGGTTGAAAGTCTGCCTGAAAATTTGGTGTTCAACAGTTCTATAATACGCAAAATCGGCTCGTTGTCAATGTTTTGACAAACTTCGTCGACAATTTCACGGCTTATTCCCTTCTGAAAAAGCTCGCTTTTTATGCGTCTTTCCGAAAAACCTTTGCTCTCGGAAAGGCGGTCAGCGAGCGCAAAGGCGAAGGCTCTGTCGTCAATATAGCCTTTCTCCTCAAGGGTGTCGCAGGTCTGCGAAGCGTAAACGCGTTTATGCCCTTTTGAGACAAGTTTGTTTTCAAGTTCCTTTCTGCCGTGGTCGCGCAGAGCGAGAAGACGCATGGCGCCGAGAAAAGCGGAGCGCAAACACACCGCCTCAATAAAGGCAGTCATCTGCGCTCCCTCAATTTCATCATTATTTTTATAACCGCAGGTGAGAATAAACTCCTCGTCAACGGCGGCGATTATTTCGCCGTCACCGTAAACGGTGACTTTGCCGCGACCTCCGGTTTTAAAAGTGATTTTCATAATTACTCGTCGTCATCGACAACTATATCAAGTTTTGCTCTCGCGACTCTTCTTGTTGTAGGCTGAGCCTCGGGAACATCCTGTTCCGCGTGGGGAACGGGCTGGGGTTTTTCCGCTCTCGCTTCGCGTTCGGCTTTGATTGACTCGAAGATTTTCGCTTCGATTTCAGCCGCCATATCGGGATTGTCATAGAAAAACTCTCTTGTTTTGTCTCTGCCCTGCCCCAGACGCAGGTCACCATAGCTGAACCAGGCGCCGCTCCTTTGGAGAATACCGAATTTCACGCCGAGGTCGACAAGTTCGCCCTGCTTCGAGATTCCTTTGCCGTAGAGGATGTCGAACTCCGCCTCTTTGAAGGGAGGAGCAACCTTGTTTTTGACAACCTTGCAGCGTGTGCGGTTGCCGATAATTTCGTTGCCGGGACCTTTGAGGCTCTCAATTCTGCGGACATCAATGCGAACGGACGAGAAGAATTTGAGCGCTCTGCCGCCGGTTGTAACCTCGGGATTGCCGTAAATTACGCCGACCTTTTCGCGAAGCTGGTTTATGAAAATGAGAATTGTATTCGATTTTGAAACAACGCCCGAAAGTTTGCGCAGCGCCTTTGACATAAGTCTCGCGTGAACGCCGACGGAAGAATCGCCCATTTCGCCCTCAATTTCCGCCTTGGGAACAAGAGCTGCGACCGAATCTATAACTATGACATCAAGCGCTCCCGAGCGGATAAGAGCCTCCGCGATTTCGAGCGCCTGTTCGCCGTCGTCGGGCTGGGAAACAAGAAGGGAGTCGATATCGACACCGAGGTTTGACGCGTAGAGCGGATCAAGCGCGTGTTCGGCATCTATGAACGCCGCGTCGCCGCCCGCCTTCTGCGCCTGAGCAATAACCGAAAGAGCAAGCGTGGTTTTACCAGACGATTCGGGACCGTATATTTCAACTATTCTGCCTCTGGGAAGTCCGCCGATGCCTGTTGCGACATCGAGACCTACCGAACCTGTTGAGATTGCCTCAACATTCATCGCGGTATTTTCGCCGAGCCTCATAATTGAGCCTTTGCCGTAAGTTTTTTCAATCTGCGCCAGAGCGGATTCAAGCGCTTTCTGTTTGTCTGCCATTTTATATCCTCCGAAAATCAATAATCAAACAAATGTTCTGTTGATAGAATACACCATATTGATAAAAAATGCAAGAGGAAAATTGAAAAAATTTTTCAATCGTCGCAACAATTTTCAACAAAAATGAAAAAAAATAAAAAAACACTTGCATTTTTCAATATTATCTGTTAATATGTCTTTCGCTATTGAGAAAATAAAAGGAGGTGTGGCACATGGCAAAATGTGAATTTTGCGGCAAGGATGTGTCCTTCGGAATTAAGGTATCTCACTCACACAGACGCTCCAACAGAACATGGAAGCCCAACGTTAAAAGAGTAAAGGCCATCGTAAACGGTTCTCCCAGAAGAGTTTACGCCTGCACACGCTGCCTTCGTTCAGGCAAGGTAACACGTGCTGTTTAATTTAAAATGACACATCGTAAAGGATCGCTTATGCGGTCCTTTATTTTTTTGTCTTGTTTACAGGTCGTATTTATCCGGGATTATTAATTTGATTCCGAATACCCTGTGCTTTGAATTATTTGTAAATTTTAAAAATATATCTTTAAAATATAATCAATAAATGATATTATGAATTTATCGGGCGGATGCCTTGAAATTTAAAACCGGGGGTCAGTTATGAAAATTACGTTTATGGGTGCGGGAAGCACGGTTTTCGCAAGAAATGTCATAGGCGACTGTATGTGCAGCGAGGCGCTTCGCGACAGCGTTTTTGCGCTTTACGACATCGACGGTCAGAGACTTGAGGAGAGCAGAGTTATTCTCGAAGCGATGCGTCAGACAAAGGGCGGTTACGGCAGAATAGAGTGTTATCTCGGCGTTGAGAACCGCAAGGAGGCTCTCCGCGGAGCATCATTTGTTGTCGATGCCATTCAGGTAGGTCTTTACGACCCCTGCACCATCATAGATTTCGAAGTGCCGAAAAAATACGGTCTGAGGCAGACGATAGCTGACACACTCGGCATAGGCGGAATTATGCGCTCTCTTCGCACAATACCCGTGCTTGAAGACTTCGCCCGCGATATGGAAGAGGTCTGCCCCGACGCACTGTTCCTCAACTACACGAACCCGATGGCGATGCTTTCGGGCTATATGCAGAGATACACGGGAATCAAGACCGTCGGTCTGTGCCACTCGGTTCAGGTATGCGGCGAGTCGCTTCTTAACGAAGTCGATATGAAGGATAAAATCGAAGGCAAAAAAGAACTCATCGCAGGCATCAATCATATGGCGTGGCTGCTTGAAATTAAAGACAAGGACGGCAACGACCTCTATCCCGAAATCAAGCGCAGACTTGAGGCTTTGAATTACAAGCTTGACGACCCCGAATGTTATAACAAGGTAAGACTCGAATACATACGCAATTTCGGCTACTACTGCACGGAGAGCAGCGAACACAACGCCGAATATAATATGTTTTATATTAAAAGCAAATATCCCGAACTTATTGAAAAATACAACATACCCCTTGACGAATATCCGCGCCGCTGTGTCAATCAGATTGCCGCGTGGAAAAAGGAATATGCCGAGATGCTTGAAAACGGCGTGAAGGATCACGAGCGTTCGAACGAATACGCTTCCCGCATTATGGAGGCTGTTGTCACATCTACGCCATATCAGATAGGCGGCAATGTGCTCAACACCGACCATCTTATCACCAACCTGCCCGCGGAAGCGTGCGTTGAGGTTCCCTGCCTTGTAAACGGCTACGGCGTCAACCCCTGCCATGTGGGCGCTCTTCCCGTTCAGTGCGCGGCTATGAATATGACGAACATCAATGTTCAGCTGCTTACAATTGAGGCGGCTCACACACGCAAAAAAGAGCATATTTATCAGGCGGCAATGCTTGACCCGCACACGGGCAGCGAGCTTGACATTGACACTATAAAGAAGATGGTTGACGACCTCATTGAGGCTCACGGCGACTTTATGCCGAAATACAACTGACGCAAACGAAAGCGGGTGTTTCTTATGTATGAAAACAACTGGGAATCTTTAAACAAAAGACCTGTTCCGCAGTGGTTTGCGGACGCTAAATTCGGTATTTTCATCCACTGGGGGCTTTATTCGGTTCCCGCATTCACGAGAAAGGGCGACTATGCCGAGTGGTATCGGATGCAGCTTGACAACCCCGATTTTCCGAACCTTGAATTTCACAAGAGAGTTTACGGCGAAAACTTTAAGTATGAAGATTTTGTCCGCTATTTCACAGCCGAACTCTTTGACGCGAAGCAGTGGGCGGATTTATTCAAAAAAAGCGGAGCAAAATACATAAATCTTGTCTCAAAACACCACGACGGCTTCTGTATGTATAAGACTGATTACGCCTGGAACTGGAACAGCTGGGATGTAGGTCCGCACAGGGATTTCGCCGCCGAACTCAAGGAGGCTCTTGAAGGCACGGGAGTGCGCTTCGGAGTTTACCACTCGGTCTATGAGTGGTTTCATCCGCTTTACCTCAAAGACCCCGAAGAATACGCGTTAAAGCATCTTATTCCGATGCTTAAAGAGCTTATTGAAAAATATCAGCCTGCAACTCTTTTCACAGATGGCGAATGGGATCACGAGAGCAGTGTATGGCACTCAACGGAATTTTTGCAGTGGCTTTACAACGAAAGTTCCGTGCGTGATTTCATCGTTCCCAACGACCGCTGGGGCAAGGAGACAAGAGGCAGACTGGGCGGCAATTTCACAACTGAATACGGCATAATCGACGGCGGAAGAAAAATCGAGGATGTTGAGCTTGACAGGCCGTTCGAGGAGTGCCGCGGAATAGGCAGTTCCTTCGGTTTCAACAGACTCGAAGGCACGGACGATTATCTGAGCGCGAAGGAGCTTCTCACCACCCTTGTATCTCTCGTTTCAAAGGGCGGCAACTTCCTGCTTAACATAGGTCCCGCGGCTGACGGCACAATTCCCGTCATTATGGAAGAGCGGCTGCTCCAGATGGGCAAATGGCTTGAAACCAACGGCGAAGCGATTTATTCTTCCCGTATTTACACAAAGAAAAACACGGAAGAAAGCGGCATTTACTACACTGAAAGGGACGGCAACATCTACGCAATAACAACCGCCTTCCCCTTCAAAGAGGTTTTCCTCGGCGAGGTTGAATACTCACCAGGGCTCAAAGCGAGTCTGCTCGGCAGCGATGAAAAAATCGAGGTTGCCGAAAAGGACGGTAAGGTTCTGCTCGTTATTCCGCCGCTTAATCCGGACTGCATAAAATCGGAATATCTTTACACATTTAAACTTGAAAAATAATTCTTGCGGGATGCCACGGGGCATCCCGTTTGCATTATAGTAATTATAAAAAATAGTATTTTATATATTGTAAGATACGGAAAAATATGATATATTAAATTGTTGATGTTTAAATAAAATGTAAAGGCAGGCTTGTTATGAATCCCGAAATTGCAAAGGTATTAAATGAAATCAAAAAAGTTATCAAGGGCAAGGACGAGGTCATTCTCCATACGATAATGGCTATTCTTGTTGACGGCCATATTCTGCTTGACGATATTCCCGGCGTAGGCAAAACCACGCTCGCGGTTACGCTGGGCAAAACTCTCGGTCTCAAATACAACCGCGTTCAGTTCACGCCCGATGTTCTTCCCACGGATATTGTCGGCTTTTCCATGTATAACAAGGCTACAAACGATTTCCGCTACATTCCGGGCGCGGTAAACGGCGTAAATATTCTGCTCGGCGACGAAATCAACAGAACCTCGAGCAAGACGCAGTCCGCTCTGCTTGAAGCGATGGAGGAAAGACAGGTTACTGTTGACGGCAACACATACCCGCTTGAAACTCCGTTTGTTGTTATCGCCACGCAGAACCATGTGGGCGCGGCGGGCACTCAGCTTCTGCCATACGCTCAGCTGGACCGTTTTCTTCTCAAGCTTACTGTCGGCTACCCCGACTTTGACAGCCAGCTCGAAATTATGAAAGACAGACAGACAGACAACCCCATCGATTATGTCAAGCCCGTGCTTACGGCGGCGAATGTTCTCAAAATGCAGCACGATGTGCGCAACGTCAGGGTTGACGATGAAATTCTCAAATATATAAACCGTCTTGTTTTTGAAACCCGCGAGGATGAGGATGTTGAGGTAGGCGTAAGCCCCAGAGGCGCAATAGCGCTTTGCGCGACGGCGAAATCAAGGGCGTATGTTCTCGGCAGAGACTATGTTGTTCCCGAGGATGTTGTTGACGTTTTCAACCTTGTATGCTCGCACAGAATAGTTCTTTCGCAGAAGGCGCGCTTCGCGGGAATAGAACCCGAAATCGTTTTGCACAACTGCATTATGAAGACGGAACTGCCCAACGCGGTCAAGTAATATGACAATCGGATTTGCAGTTTACATAATATGGCTCATCTCCGCGGCGCTGCTGTTTATTCTTTTAAACAACATAGGCACGCTGATTATTCTGATAGTATCGGCTCTTGTGCCTCTCGCGCTTATTCTGCTGACAGCCATCGCGGCAAACGGAATAAAGATAACGGTCAAAACCGATTATTCGGCGCGGAAAAACGAGCCGATGAACGGCACGGTTACGGTGAGCAACAGCAGCCCCTTCCCCGCCTATGACCTGAGTTTCAATATATGCTGTAAAAACTTTCTAAACGGAGAGACGGATACGGCGTTTTTTGAGTGTTCCGCTCCTGCAAAGGGCAGTTGTGAACTGAATTTCAGTTTTTCAACGGAATACGCGGGAAAGATAAAGGTGTTTACGGACAACATCCGTTTGCTCGCGCCCGCGGGAGTATTCAGATTCAAAATAAAGAACACCGGCGCAAAGATAACGGAACACATTATTGTTCCCGAAACGACGCCCTGCAATATTTTTATTGCGGACCAGAATTATTCGCAGGCGGACGGAGACCTTTATTCCATGCATAAATCGGGGAACGACCCGAGCGAAACTTTCCTTATCCGCGAATATGTGCCGGGTGATCCCATAAAGAACATTCACTGGAAGCTTACCGAAAAGGTTGACAGAGTAATGGTGCGCGAACTCGGTCTGCCCATCAAAAACGACATTCTTCTTCTATTTGACATGGGCTATGACGCGGGCGGAGAAAAGCCTTCGCGCAAGGATATCGACACACTTGCCGAAACGGTTTTTTCGATTTCACAGGCGCTTATAGAATGCGGGTTCCACTACACTCTCGGCTTTTTGTCAAACAGCAGACAGCGTTTTTACTATCACCCGATAACCTCACATTCCGAACGAATGGAGCTTACCGACAGCCTTCTGTCAAACACATTTGCGGCTGATGAAATCGATTTTGTCCGCAGATATATGGAAAACAAGCCCGACGACAATTTTCAGCACATCATCTTTGTTACGTTAAACAAGCAGAACCGTCTTTCGTATCTGTATGACGGAAACAGGGTTACGGTGCTTATGCTTAACCCCGAAAAAGGCGTGGAGACATCCGCGGACGGGCTTAATCTTATCACGCTTACAAAC
>CADAER010000030.1:25277-66602 GCA_902787025.1 Oscillospiraceae bacterium
TACAAACGACAGCTATAAA
The DNA here is from genome assembly GCA_902787025.1 of Oscillospiraceae bacterium. Classification (GTDB taxonomy): domain Bacteria; phylum Bacillota; class Clostridia; order Oscillospirales; family Acutalibacteraceae; genus CAG-177. Next base: position 25,297 of record CADAER010000030.1, read on the forward strand.
GAATCAATAGCGACAATGGGAATTTAAATAAATGAAGGAAAATGAACGAGTAAAAGAAAACGGCGATGCGCGTATTGACTCGCATATCACACCCGTATGGTTCGGCATTGCGCTGCTCTCGGCGGCGGCAACCTGCCTTACCTGTTATTCGTTTTGCTCTTCGGCATCCCCTTACCTTTATATGATTCCCTTTATCATCAATTTTATATGTATTTTCACATATGATTTCAAACCGGTTTTCCGCGCGGCGAGCATTTTTTCAACTGTCGCCGCCGTGGTTTTCGCGCTGGCGCAGTTTGTAAAATTCGCCGACGGCGCGAAGATTTACGCGAACGGTCTGTTTGAACTCAGTGAGGAAAGTCAGGCGTATGTTTACAGGATGTTCGAGACCTCCGGCGGAGCGGAAGGCATCTCGCCGCAGACGGTTTTCGCCGCGGTTATTATTATCCTGTTCTCGCTGTTTTTTGCTCACGCTTCCGTCAAAAGAGCGGCGGTAGTTCCCGTAATCACCGCCATAATTTACGCGGAGACGGAAATATATCTGGGCATTGCTCCTTCAACAAAAATCAACGCTTTTACATTTGTCTGCCTTTTCGTTCTCGCCGTTATTATCGGCGCTCCGATAATCAAAAGCGTGCAGAGGGCTTATGTGCAGATTTTCACCATTGTTGCCGTTCTGGCGATAGCGGTTTCCGCCGTGGCTTATTTCGCATACCCCGCAAAATATCACGAGGAAAACCCCGCGATAACGGAAGTGGCGGAAAAAATAAGGGACTGGCTTGACAAACGGGAGCAGGCGATTCTCAGCGCTCTGAACCTTCTGCCTCCCGAAGAACAGGACGCGGAAGAGGAGCCGGAAGAATTCGAAGAGGATGACGAAAGCCCTGAAAACAGCGACAACATGAGCGAGGAAGAGGGCGACATAACCTATGACCCGACTGCGCTGGGAAATGAGCGGCCTACCGACGGCTCGCCCGTGCAGACGCAGGGCGGAGGCAAGCCGAAGAGTCACAAATTGTTGATTTTCCTCATTGTTCTGGGTTCGCTTATTCTGATATGGGCGGCGGCGCTGATAATAAACGCCATTAAGAGAAATAAACGCCTGCACTCCGAAGACCTGAAAGACGCTGTTGACTACGCGTTGCGGCAATCGTTCAGATGGCTGCGGCTCGGCGGATTTGAGAAGAACAATCTGCCGTATCTCAAACGGTGTGAAGAAATAAAAGATCTCACCGATGAAGAATTCGCTTTCCGCTATGAAAAGGCTGTTGAAATACGCCAGGAGGCTCTTTACAGTGGAAGAACACCCACAGAAGAAAAGCGGAATGAAATGCTGTTATTCTACGACGAGTCAAAGAGAGAGTCGTCGGATATAATCGGCATACCGAAGCAGATAATCGCGAAGCTTTTCAGATTTATGTAAAAAAACAAGCACACTCAGTCGAGTGTGCTTGTTCTGCTTTTTTACTGCATTGCCGTTCTGACGGCGGGATAGATTCCGAGATATTTCTTATATTTTTCATTATAGAAATCGGCGAGAGATTTATCGGGCGTTAACGTTTCTTTGATTTTGTAAAACTCCTCTTCTGTTGCCTGATACTCATCTGCGTCAAGCGAACTTTTCGCGGCGAGCATTGCCGCTCCGAGCGCCCCGCCGTGTTCGAGGACGGGAATTTCGAGATCGATATTCAGCACACTTGCGAGTATTCTGAGCCAGAGTTTATTCTTTGTTCCGCCGCCGCAGACCTTTGATTTTGCGATATCAACTCCTAGCGAGCGGATGATATCGATATTCTGTCTTAACGCGAAGGCGACGCCTTCAAGCACGGCGAGAGTCATTTCCTCTTTCGCGGTATTCATTGAAAGCCCGAGGAACGCGCCGCGGACATTTGAATCGTTGACAGGCGAGCGCTCTCCCATAAGATAGGGCAGGAACATTATATCGCTTTTGCCCGCGTATTTTGCGACTTCGGTAAAATCATACTGAGTGTTGAGGATGTCTTCTATCCACCATTTCTGCGCCGACGCGGCTGAGAGAATGCAGGCGAGGTAATGGTATTTGCGGTTTGCGGAGCAGAAGGTGTGAATGGCGTTGACCCTGTCGCACTCATATTTGCCGCAGGTGACAAACACCGTGCCCGATGTGCCGAGCGAGATATTGCAGCTGCCGTCTTCAACAGTGCCTGTGCCTATTGCAGAAGCGGCATTATCGCCTGCTCCGATTATGATTTTAACTTTTCCGAAGCCGAGTTTCGCGGCGATTTCTTCTTTGAGATAACCTACACATTCGTCGCTCTCGTAAACCTTCGGAAGCATTGTTTCGTCAATCTGAAGAAGGTCGAGCATCGGCTTTGACCAGCTTCTTCTGCCCGTATCAAAATACAGTGTGCCGGCGGCATCGGAAACATCGGTCGCGAAGCTGCCCGAAAGCATATATGCGACATAATCCTTCGGGAGCATTATCTTTCTGATTTTTTCAAAACTCTCTTTTTCGTTTTCAGACATCCACAACACTTTCGGAGCCGTGAAACCCGCGAATGCGATGTTGCCCGTGCAGTCGAGGAGAAAATCTTTGCCGACAGTGTTGTTCAGATAATCAACCTGTTTTTCGCTTCTGCCGTCGTTCCAGAGAATCGCGGGGCGGATTACTTCATCGTTTTCATCAAGGGTGACAAGGCCGTGCATCTGGCCCGAAAAGCTTATTGCGCAGACCTGAGATTTGTCAATGCCCGCGGTCACTTCTTCAAGGGCGGACAAAGACGCTTCGAGCCAGTCGGCGGGATTCTGCTCGGACCAGCCGGGCTGAGGATAATAAACGGGATAATCCTTGCTGACGGACGCGACAATTTCTTTCCCGCTTATGAGAAGCGCTTTGGTTGAGGATGTGCCTATATCGAGGCCGATAAAATATTTCATAATTCTCACTCCGGATTAAGTATACTTTTATTATACATTTATTGAGAGAAAATTCAACATTGAGTTTTGCGTGTTCCGGCGGTCCAAAGCGGAGCGCGGATGGGGCTGTAACTCCCTCAGTCTCGCTGACGCTCGACAGCTCCCCCAAAGGAGGAGCCCATATGCAAGGCAGAATAAGTAAAATTCGAAAAGAAAAGCGATTGTTATTGATTTATTGAAAAAAAAGTAATAATCTGTAATTATAATAAAAGGGGTGAATCTTGTATGGACAGAAAAAAGTTCTTTTTGTTGTCTTTCGCGGCGGTTGTTGTTTTAATCTGCGTTCTTCTCAAAGTGTTTATGTATTTCGGATATAACCGCGCTTCGACAAAAATCTGCGTCACCCCCGGACTCGACACAAAATTCGTGCCTCAGGGTTCGAGCAGACTCGCGGATAAAAACATATATCTTTTCTGCGGGTATATGGATGACAACGAACCGTCGAGAATATTCCTTGTTGAAAACGGTAATGTAAAACTCGTCAAGCTGCGCAATACCGACGGCAGCGACTATGACGGACACGCGGGTGGAATAACCTGCGCGGGTGATTTCGTTTATATCAGCAACGCGGCACAGATTTTTGTCATAAACAAAAGCGACTTGCTCAACGCGAAGGACGGAGACACGGTCCGGTTCGCGGGAAGCGTTGAAGTTCCCTGCCGTTCATCGTTCTGCTCCTGCGACGGAAATATGCTCTATGTGGGCGAATACCACGCGAAGGGCTATGACACTGACGGCAGCCATATGCTCGGCACTCCCGACGGCAGGCAGTATTACGCGCTTGTGTTCGCATACAAAATAAACCCGAATACCGCTTACGGACTTGATTCATCACACCCCGTCGCCGCGTATTCAATATGCGACAAGATTCAGGGATTCGCGGTTACTCCCGACGGCAGAGCGGTTCTTTCGCAGAGCGCGGGATTTATGAATTCATATCTTAAAATTTATGATATCAACGGCGAGGCGGACGGCGAATTCAGCGACGCAGGCAGAACAATTCCGCTTTATTTCCTTGATTCAAAGAGATTTGTTGAAGATCTGAAAATGCCGAGAATGAGCGAAGACATTGAGTGCGTTGACGGCAGGATTCTTCTGAGTTTCGAGGCAGGAGCGGAAAAATTCGGCAAAGGTATTCTGCCGTTCACGGAAAAGCACTCGGTTCTTATAGATATAGGTTGAAACAAGGAGACGGATTATGGAGAAAAAGGTTTATTACAGAGGGATTGCCGGCACCTGCTGGTACAACTTTACAGAGGCGCTCGCATACGCGCTGACCTACAAACCAACACCCGAAAATGTAATCTACAACAAAAGGGTTCATTACGGCAGTGAAAAACCGCAGTATATAAACACCTACTGCCGCAAAGATTTAACGGATGTGAAAAAGCCGCTTCTTATCTATGTTCACGGCGGCGGATTTGTTTCGGGCATTACCGACATGCGCAACACATACATTCAGAATTTCGCGAAGGCGGGCTATTACACCGCCTCCGTTTCATACACCTACGCCCCGAAAAAGACTTATAAAGAGATTATCGCCGAGGTCTGCAAGGCGGTTGATTTCATACTTGACGCCGCGGAGAAAAACAAGCTTGACACGGAAAACATTGTGCTGGCGGGCGAGAGCGCGGGAGTTTATTTCATAATGTATCTCGCGGCGCTCGCGGCTGACGGCGGACTTGCGGCAAAGCTCGGCGTTGAGTTCAGGCACAACGGCGATTTCAGAATCATGGCGATGGTCGCGCACTGCGGCTGTGTTGATTTAAACCGCCTGCTTGACCCCGCCTGCAAGCAGTCGAAATTCCCCGACATGAAGATGATGGTATGCTCGTTCCTCGGTATGAATTATGACGAAGCGAGAAAGTTTCTTGAAACGGAAGAGGGAAAACTCGCCTCCCCGCGCATTACGGAGGGCTTCCCGCCGACATTTTTCACCACCTGCTGCCGTGACTGGCTGAGATATGAGGGCTGTGACATGATGAACGAATACAAGGCGCTCGGCATTGATTACGGCCATTTCGAGGGCACGGGAATTATAGGCAACCACGCCTGGACGATAGTTACCAAATTTGAAAAAGGCAGAGAATGCTTTGAGAAGACTATGGAGTTTCTCGGAAAGTATGTCGGATAATTTGCAATATAAAATCAACAGATAAAGAAACGAACCCGCAAGATATGTTTGCAGGTTCGTTTTTGTTTTTCTGTTTACTTCTTCAAGCCGAGAATCTCGATAGATTCCTCGCGCATTTTGTATTTGAGGATTTTGCCCGCGGCGTTCATCGGGAGCGCCTTGACGAAGATGAAGTATCTCGGCACCTTATGGCGTGCCATAAAGCTGTTGCCGTATTCGCGCATTTCATCCTCCGTAGCCGTTACGCCGTCGTGAAGAACTATCCAGGCGCACGCCTCCTCGCCGTATCTGTCATCGGGAACACCTACGACCTGAACATCGCGGACCTTTTCGTGGTTGAGGTAGAACTCCTCGATTTCGCGCGGGTAGAGGTTTTCACCGCCGCGGATAATCATATCTTTAAGTCTGCCCGTAACCTTGTAGTAGCCGTCGGGAGTGCGGCAGCAGATATCGCCGCTGTGAAGCCAGCCGTCCGCGTCGATGGTCTGCGCGGTGGCCTCGGGCATTTTGTAATAGCCCTTCATAATGTTGAAGCCCCTAGCGACAAACTCGCCGTTTTCGCCGTCGGGAAGGTCATCGCCCGTTTCGGGATCGATGATTTTGCACTCAACGCCGGGGAAGGCGGAGCCGACGGTTTCAACGCGGTGGTCTTCATCTTCGTTAACCTCACCCATAGTGCTGCCTGGGGCGGACTCGGTCATACCGTAAACGGAGATGATTTCGCGCATATTCATCTCTCTCGCCGCCTGTCTCATAAGGTCGGGCGGGCAGTTGGAGCCTGCCATAATACCTGTGCGCATATGCGAGAAATCGGTTTTCGCGAAATCCTCGTGGTTGAACATTCCTATAAACATTGTGGGGACGCCGTTGAAGCAGGTGATTTTTTCATCGTTTACGCAGGCGAGCGATGATTTGGGCGAATAATAAGGCATCGGGCAGAGCGTGCCGCCGTGAGTCATTGTCGAGGTCATTGAAAGTGTCATACCGAAGCAGTGGAACATCGGCACCTGAATCATCATACGGTCCGCCGTTGAGAGATCCATTCTGTCGCCAATGATTTTGCCGTCGTTGACGACATTTCTGTGAGTAAGCATTACGCCCTTGGGGAAGCCCGTTGTGCCTGATGTGTATTGCATATTGCAGACATCGTCGGGTTTTACCATTGACGCCCTGCGCAGAACCTCCTCGTGAGGCACCATAGAGCTTCTTTCAAAGGTTTCTTCCCAGGTAAGAGCGCCGGGCATCTCGAAGCCTACCGTTATGACATTGCGTAGGAAGGGCAGATTTTTCGAATACAGAGGTTTGCCGGGAACGGTGTTTTTGAGTTCGGGGCAGAGCTCGTTTATTATTTCTTTGTAGTTTGAATCCTTGCAGGACTCAATCATAACAAGGGTGTGCGTGTCGGACTGGCGCAGAAGATACTCTGCCTCGTGAATTTTATAAGCCGTGTTGACAGTAACAAGAACGGCGCCGATTTTGGTAGCCGCCCAGAAAGTTAAAAACCAGGCGGGAACATTGGTAGCCCAGATTGCGACATGATGGCCGGGTTTTACGCCGAGCGAGATGAACGCGGCGGCAAGATCGTCAACATCCCTGCGGAACTGGGTGTATGTGCGGGTATAGTCGAGCGTTGTGTATTTGAACGCGAGCTGGTCGGGGAAACACTCGCACATCTTGTCGAGCACCTGCGAGAAGGTGCATTCAATCATATCATATTTTTTCCAGGGGAAATCGCCCGTGCCCGCTCTGTTGTGCTGAAGGGCTGCCTTGGGTTTTGTGTTGTTTTCAATTTCGTTTATGAAATTTGTGAAATGGGTGAGAACTATATCGTAATCGGTGATTTCATCGTTCCAGTCAACGCAGACAAAGCCCTCATAGTTAAGGGACGCGACGGCGTTTATGAAATCTCTTACGGGCAGAGTGCCCTCGCCGATAAGGCAGTTTGTGCCGTTTTCGTCTCTGTCGCCTATGCGGACATAGCAGATATGCGCGCCGAGAGTTTCGATTGTGTTTTCGGGACTTTCGCCCGCGTTGAAGTATGTTTCTCTGATATTCCACGCGGCGCCCAGAGGAACAGCCGCGAACTCGTTTATGATATCCAGCACCTTTCCCGAATGCGCGAGGCTGCCGGATGTTTCAAAAAGAATCTTTATGTCGGCTTTATCCGCTCTTTCGACGGCGGGTGTGAGTTTTTCTTTGAGAAGCGCGATATCCGGCTCTTCTTTAAGAGTGACAATCACAGCCTCGACTCCCGCTTCGTAAGCCCAGTCGACATAGTGCTTTATGACATTGGCATCCGCCTCTTCGCTCTCAACGGGGAAGGGATAAGTCAGCGCGGAAACAGCAAGACCGCGGTTGCGCAGTTTTCTCTTTGAAGCGGCGGCTCCGTCTTTGAGAACGGAATCGTAGTGCTTTTTCTTCTCCGCTTTTGCGTCGAATATCTCAAAACCCGCGTAGCCGTAATCGTAAGCGATGTTACAGGTATCGGCAAACGAGTTCAGGTCAACATTTTTTGTTGAAAAACTTAATTTCATTTTTTAATCCTCATCGTAAACTATTTTGTTGAGAGCGTTGATATACGCCCTGATGCAGGCGCCGACAATGTCGGTTGAAATGCCGTTGCCCGAATAAATCTTGCCGTTGTGGCGGAGTTTGATGAGAGCCGAACCGAGCGATTCCTTGCCCTCGGTTACGGTGTTTATCTGGAAATCGTCAAGCTCATAGTGATAGCCTATACCCTGCTCTATCGCGCCGAAAGCGGCGTCAACGGGACCGTCGCCCACGCCCATGCCCGTAATGTTTCTGTCGCCCTCTTTGCGAAGAACAACATGAGCCATGGCGGAGGTCAGGTTGCAGCTTGTGGTGGTGTAATACTCAACATGATAGGTCGAGGGAGCCTGCATTGCATAGGATGCGATGAGCGCTTCAAATTCTCTCGCGCCGATGCTCCCCTTCTTTTCGCAGACCCTTTTGAGACCGCGCATAACATTGCCGGCATCCTCTTCTGTCAAAGTATAGCCGAGTTTGACGGCGGAAGCGGTGATATCTTCGAGAGTTGAGTCGGCGTCAAGCGAAATGTCAACATTTTCCTCAATGCTGAACGATGACTTTTTCTCGCCGTCCTCTACTTTTTTTGCAAGGGATTTTACATCAGTGCGGATTCTGCTGACATTGAGTGATGTGCAGATGCCGTATGCCTCGCCTTTTTTGGCGATTATGGCGGCTATGCGGTGGGTTTTGAGTTGCGCGTCGCCTTCGACGACGGTCTTTACGCCGTCCGCGCCCGCCTTGATGCTCTCAAAAGCGGTTGCCGTTTCCATAAACAGAGCGCCCGATACCTTAACATAGACGGGAACGCTTACAACCTGTTTGACTTCCTTTACGATTTCCGCGAACTCAGCGGGGAAGTTGATACCCGCTTCATCGCTTATTGTTATTGAGGTGGCACCGCAGTCAACCGCAATTTTAAGGGCCTGAGCGAGGACTTTCTTTTCGGCTCTTGTGGCGTCGAGAGCGATGAATTCGACATTTTCGCACTTGGCCTTTGCCGCCTTGACAAGGTTTTCGACCATTGCCATCATTTTGGGCGCCTTGAAGTGGTAGATGTATTCCATCTGCACGGTGCTAAGCGGAAGAACTATCTGCAGAATCGGGGTTTTAGCGGTGGATATGCACTCCCAAGCCATATCTATTTCTTCGGGCGTTGTGCCTGCGGGAATTGCTATTGCGGCGTTTTTGACTGCGGACGCTATCGTTTTGCAGATGATTTTATCCTCTTTGAAATTGGTCACGCCGTTAAGCTCGATGGTATCCGCGCCCATCTCGTCAACTGCCGTAGCTATCGCGACCTTTTCTCTGAAAAGCAGAGGATTCTTTCTTTCCTGTGCGAGATGCTTTAAAGTGTAGTCCGATACATAGATTTTTCTCATTTTGTTATTCCTCACGGTAAATATAGAAACCCCGCAGAGCATTATGACTCTGCGGGATGATTATTGTTAATAACCACGGTACCACCCGTCTTGCCGCCGATAAGCGACCACTCAGTAAGGTTCTGACAAACCTTTAAGCTGTAACGGGCTCACCCGTAACTCCCTATGATTTCAGGAATTCTGCTCCGATACGAGACAGCGTATAAGGATTCTTACCGACTTTCACCTGCCGCCGGCTCTCTGAAAAGCTTGCCTTATAGGCTTAATACCATCACTGCATTTTGCTATGCGGTTAGCAAAAAGTATAAATCACAGTTTATAATTTGTCAAGAATTTTTTGTTTTAATAATATTTATTAATTATTAAAGCATATTGCGGCGGATTTTGCCGCTGATGGTTTTGGGAAGCTCATCGCGGAAGACAACGAGTCTGGGATATTTGTAAGGGGCTGTGTGCGCCTTTACATAATCCTGAATCTCTTTTTTGAGTTCCTCGGTGCCCTTTGTTCCCTTGGTAAGGACTACGGACGCTTTGACAATCTGACCGCGGACTTCGTCGGGAGCGGCGGAAACACCGCATTCCAGAACATATGGAAGTTCCATGATAACGCTTTCAATCTCAAACGGGCCTATGCGGTAGCCCGATGACTTGATGACATCGTCAACCCTGCCGACATACCAGTAATAGCCGTCTTCATCGCGCCAGGCGGTGTCGCCCGTGTGATACATATTCTGCCTGCGGCATTCGGCGTTCTTTTCATCTTCATCTATATACTGTTTGAAAAGACCTACGGGGTCGCCGTCATCCAGGCGCACCACAAGTTCGCCCGTCTCGCCGTTCGCTACGGGGTTGCCGTCGGGATCGACAAGGTCGCATTTATACTGCGGTGACGCCTTGCCCATTGAGCCGAGTTTCGGTTTTTCGCCGATAAGGTTGCCGACAACAAGGGTGGTTTCGGTCTGACCGAAGCCTTCCATTATTTCAAGTCCCGTTGCCTCTTTAAAGCGGATGGCGACCTCGGGGTTGAGCGCCTCGCCCGCCGTAGTCATATGGGTAACGGATGAGAAATCGTATTTTGAGATATCCTCTTTTATAAGCATACGCAGAATTGTGGGCGGAGCGCAGAAGGTTGTTATTTTATATTTCGCGAACAGCGGAAGAACCTGCTCGGCGTGGAAGCGGATTTCATCGTTGACGAATACCGCGCCTTCGCACATCCACTGACCGTAGAGTTTGCCCCAGAGAGCCTTGCCCCAGCCTGTATCGGACATAGTGAAATGAAGACCGTCTTTCTGGCAGCAGTGCCAGTATTTTGCGGTTACAAAATGACCTAATGAATATGTGTGCTTGTGCTCAACCATTTTGGGATTGCCCGTTGTGCCGGATGAGAAGAAGATGAGCGCGGTATCCTCTCCGCCGGGAGTGTCTTCCGTTCTGAAATAGTGGGAACTGAACAGCGGATATTCGGAATCAAAATCGTGCCAGCCTTCTCTTGAATCGCCGACAAGGATTTTTTCCTGAACGCTCGGGCAGTTGAGAGCCGCTCGCTCGGCTATTTCTGCTGTGTCGCCGAAAGCGGTGCAGACAATCGCTTTGACATGGGCCGCGTTGTATCTGTATTCAAAATCGTGTTCTTTGAGCTGGAAGGTCGCGGGAATCGCCACGGCGCCTATCTTGTGGAGGGCTACCATTGAGAGCCAGAACTGATAATGTCTGCGCAGGACAAGCATAACCCTGTCGCCGGTCTTGCCTGCGCGACGCTCTTACTGATTTCGCTCTCCGTTTCCTTCGCACCGGGGATGACAAATGCGAGGAAGGTGCAATCCTTGCCGTCAACGGCTATCATACCGTGAGGTGTGGCAGAGTTGTAGAAAATGCTGTCGCCCTCGTGGAGCACCTCTTTGTTGCTGCCGACCTGAACGAGAAGGGATCCGGATATAACAAGGTCAAATTCCTGACCGCTGTGTTTTGTGGTGTGGATGGGCTTGTTCTGGAGTTCGGCGGAGTATTCGTAGGTTACCCAATAGGGCTCGGCTAACTTGTTTTTGAATTTGGGGGCGAGGTTCTTGATTGAGATGCCCTCTTCCTTCGCCGTTTCGTGCCCCATACCTTTTCTTGTAACCGTATATGAAGCGAGGTGCGTTGTTCTGCCCTCGATTATGGCGGTTATGTCAATTCCGAAAGCCAGAGCGCACTTGTGAATAAACGTGAACGGCAGGTCCGCCTCGCCGTTTTCATAAACGAGATACTGTTCGGGAGTGAGTTCCGTTTTTTCAGCCATCTGCGCGACGCTGAAGCCCATTATTTCGCGCATCTCCCTGATTCTGCCCGCAGTCTCCTTGAGGCTGTTCATTGTGTTTGAAGTGTTCATTTCATTTCCTCCTTTTACTTTGCTCAAGACAAAATAAAAAACCCGTCTCAAGCTTTACTTGAGACGAGCCGGATTTTTAATTCCGATACCCGCGGTACCACTCAATTTGCGCATTTCTGCACCACTCTTCGGGTTCTGACAAACCCTATGCACTCACGCAGCATTCTCGTAGAGACCTAATTGCAGAACTTTCAGCCTCTCAGCTCGGAAGGGATGGGAATAAAGCGTCCGCTTGCAGGGATTTCAGCGCCCCCTGCTCTCTGTAAAGCATCGTTGCCTTTTCCGTCTTCGTCATAGCCTTTAATTATTAAATTGTTTGGATAATACCACAAAAAAATGCAGTTGTCAACTGTTTTATATGAAAACGGCAATATTGACATAATCCGTTCTGCAAGTTAAAATTATTCCGGTGATAATTATGATTAAAGCAATAAGTATAATTCAATCTTTTTTTATCGCTCTGGGACTGTTGCTTCAGGGCGTGCCTTACCTTTTCAAGCCGACGGCGGAATTTGACCTGAAAGACACGGGCGATGAGGTTTCCTCACGCGCGTGCGGGTATCTCTACGGTCTGGCTCAGGAGGAGGTTCCTTCGAGCGAGGCGGTGAAAAGCCTGCAGATTTCAAGCCTTTCGCAAAAGGTTTTAGGCGGTCTTCAGCACCCGATAAGCGATGTTGACGATGTTTCGAAACAGTTTTACAACTGCGATTATGTTGTTGTTTATTTACAGGACTGCTATCCGACCTGGTATTACCACCACAAGGAAATCGAGGAAATGCGCAAAAACGGCACTTATGACAGTGAGGAGTTTGTAAGAACAGACTTTCTGCCGAAGGTTGAAAGATGCGCAAGGGAGATTTCGCAAAAGGATTACGCCGATAAAATCGTTTACTGCCCTTACAATGAGTGCGACAACACGGTATGGTTCGGCTCGGAAAATCCCGGCGGCTGGCTGGAGTTTGACGACGCGGCAAAAGCGAGATTTTATGACGCGTGGAAAAAGGCATATGACATTATTAAATCCATTTCGCCCGATGCGAAGATAGGCGGACCCGGCTACTGCGATTACAACATTGACAAAATCACACATTTTCTGAAATTCTGCAAAGAGAACGACTGCCTTCCCGATGTAATGATATATCACGAATTGAATGAGGTTTCATCAGTCTGGTGGCAGGATCATGTTGAAGAATACCGCAGGGAGGAAAAGGCTCTCGAAATTAATGAACTGCCGATAATCGTCACGGAATACGGCTGTATGTTCGAGTGCGGCGTGCCCGAATATATGCTGCACTATATAAAATCCATTGAGAAATCCGGCACATACGGAAATGTCGCTTTCTGGAGGCTTGCGGACAACCTTTGCGACACGGTTACGAACGCGAACTGCCCGAACAGCAACTGGTGGCTTTACAAATGGTATTGCGATATGAACGGCAGACTGATAAATTCGCAGATTATCGATATTCCGCACTCCGATTTTGAAAACACAATAAAATACGCGAGAGACAGATTCCATTACACTCAGTTTGACGCTTTCGGCTCGTATGACGACGAAAGCAAAACGGCGAGTATGCTCTGCGGAGGTTGCGATTACGATTTTCAGCTTGCCGTGAAAAACGCGAAAAAGCTTATGGGAAACGGCAACCTGAGAATCAAAATCGAGGCGGTAACATATGAAGGGCTGACGGGCGAAGTATTCGCTCCGACGGTTATTGCCGATTACTCCGTAAAGGCGTCCGATTCAATGAAGATAAAGATTGATTCGCCTGATAAAAACGCGGTTTATCACATTACGGTAAAGCCCGATGATTCTTCGCCGTTTGAAGAAACGGGAGAACTGCCCGCAAGATTTGAATTCGAACACGGCACGCTTCTCGGCACAGCCTACACCTATGACAGCGCATACGGCACAACGGGCGGGCAGAACGGTATGTGCGGCGGATTTGAAAAAGAGGGAGACGGAATTACTCTCAACTTCACCGTGCCCGAAAAAGGCGAATACGAGCTTTCATTAATCTACGGCAAGTGCAATGACGGCCCCTCCTCCGCCGACAGAAAAGACGCGAAGGCTGTTTTCATATTTGACGGCAAAGAGGATGAGATTTCATTTCCGAACACCATAAAAAGCGAATACACGGACAAGCTCAGTTTTACAAAAGACCTTGACGCAGGCGAGCACTCAATTACATTAAAACACAAGGACGGCACATTTACGCTCGACAGCCTGCTTGTCCGAAAGGTTAAGGAGCAGAAGGTTTACAACCAATATGAAAAGCAGCACGGCGAATATCTTGTTGTCGCTCCCGAAGACGGATATTATAAAATAAGCACCGGCAGAACGCTTTATCTGAAAAAAGGCTTTAACTATGTTGAGGGCGACGGCAAGGCTATGACCGTTGTCGCTTGTAAATATGATGATTATTATACCGCGGATTTCGACTCGCTCGCTCTTGAGGGCACGGCTGAAATAAAAGAAACGGGTGGCAGAAGTTGTCTTACGGGAATAACAAGCGAAGGCGGAAGCGCGCAGTTTACCGTTAACGCGCCGGAACCGGGCAGATACGCGGTAACCCTCGCGTATTCAAACAATGAGGAAAGCGGAGTTCACGACTATAATGTTGACATTATTGAGGAATATATCACACTGACGGCAGGCGGGAAGGAATACAATCTCTGGTGCGTAAACACATACAGCGATATGAATTTCCTGACGGCAGTCGCTTACATAGACCTTGAAGCGGGTGAAAACACGGTTACTCTCACAAACAGCGGTTACAACTCCTTCAACGGCAGGGTGACGACCTCGCCGAACATCGCTTCGATTGCGGTTAACCCGTATGAAAAATAAATTAAAGGGAATTGCGAAAAGCAATTCCCTTGTTTTTTTATATCTTTATTCCGAGCAGTTGAGCGGCATTTTCACCCAGAATTTTACGGTTTTCGCTTTCGCTCAAGCCGAGCGAGAAGAATGTTTCGAGATATTTTTTACGGTCAACCCAGGGTGAGTCGGTAGCGAAGAGGATTTTATCCGCTCCGTGTTTTTTGATTATCTCACGGCATTTGGCGGGATAATTCGGGAGAGAATATGCCGTGTCGAAATATACGGGCTTCCCGCAAAGTTTTCCGAGAACTTCATCGGGATAATCGTTTCCGCCGAAATGCGCAAGAACCAGTTTGTTGTCGATAACGCCTTTCAGTTCTTCAAGGACATTCAGGATCATCTGAGGCGTGCAGTGGATATCATCGGGATAATCGAGGTCAACTCCCGCGTGGGTGACGGTTATGATATCTCTTTTCGCCGCTTCGTGAAGGATGTTTATATATTTTTCATCATCAAAAGCCGTTCCCTGATAATCGGGATGAATCTTGATGACCTTTATGCCAGACTCTTTGAGAAAATCAAGGATTTCTTCGATATTATCACATTCCGGATGGACGGCGCCTCCGAAGAAGACTCCGTTTTTACCGTTCAGTTCAGCGGAAAGACAGTTTATGCTCCGCACCTGTTTTGCGCTTGTGGCAACGGGAAGCGACACGGAATAATCAACGCCGTCGTTCGCGTTCGATTTTATCAGCGAATCCAGCGTGCCGTCGAGATGGGCCTTTGATCTTCCGCCCTCCTCGAGTTTCGCTATCGCTTTCGTTGCTATTTTTTCGGGGAATGTGTGAGTATGAAAATCGATTATTGTAAATGCGTTCATGGTTTTTCGCTCTTTCGTTAAAAACTTTACATTAGTGCTGTATAATGATATAATAATATTTGTGCTTAAAACTGCGACGGAGGTGATTGCCGTAATGAATAACGCTCCCATAGGATTTCTCGACTCGGGCATAGGCGGAGTAACGGTGCTTAAACCAACAATAAATCTGCTGCCCTGCGAGGATTATTTCTTTTTCGGAGATTCGGCAAACAACCCCTACGGTGACAAAAGCGATGAAGAAATTATCGCCCGCTGCGATGAAATTGTCAATATGCTGGTTAATGATAAAAAATGCAAGGCTGTTGTGCTTGCCTGCAACACGGCATCGGCAAAAGCGGCGGAGTTTTTAAGGCGGAAATACACTCTTCCGATAGTCGCTATCGAGCCCGCTTACAAGATGGTTCACGACCTCAACCCCGACGGTTTCACTCTTGTTATGGCAACGAGAGGCACAATTGAGAGCGAAAAATTCCACCGTCTGTATTATAAATACAACAACAACAAAACCGTTCTGCTCCCCTGCGCGGGGCTTGCCGACCTTATTGAGCAGAACAGGCAGGCAGAACTGCGCGACTATCTTGAAAACCTGCTGGGCGAATACAAAGGCAGGGCTGAAAATGTCGTGCTCGGATGCACGCACTACCCGCTTGCAAGGGATATTATAAAGGATATTCTCGGCGAAATCAAATTTTTTGACGGAGCGCCCGGCGTGGCAAAAAGGATAAAAGCAGTGCTTGCCGAAAACAGTCTGACGGGCAGTTCGGATGAATCGGGAGTTGTCGAGTTCGAGGACTCCTCTCCCGATGAAAATACAAGGCAGAAGAAAAAAGAGCGTTTCTTTGAATTGCTGGAAAAATATTGAAACAGTGATAATGATTAACGGCGGAGTAAAACTCCGCCGTTGATGTTTTTCTATTTTTCTCTGTTAAGTCTGAACTCAACCGAGCTTTTGAGGTATTTGAGGTAGTTCTCGTCGCGGCACATTGCCTTGCCGGGTGAGTCTGAAAGCTTTGCGACGGGTCTGCCGTTGACGAACTGCAGTTTGATGACGATATTGAGGGCTTCCTCGCAGGTGTCGTTCGAGACGAATGTGCCTATGCCGAACGAGACCTTCGTTTTGTCGCAGAAGTAATTGTAAAGCTCCTGTGCGCGGTCGAAATCAAGACTGTCGCTGAAAAGAAGAAGCTTTGTTTTGGGATCGACACCGTATTTTTTGTAGTGGTTGATAATCTTTTCGCCCCACTCATAAGGGTCGCCGCTGTCGTGTCTGACGCCCGAATAGTTGTTGACATTGGAGCGGTTGAAATCAAGCAGGAACAGGTCTGTTGTGATGGTGTCGGTCAGCGCCGTTCCGTTATCGCCGTCATATTCCGCAAACCAGTCTTTCATGGCGTAGTGGTTGGTATAGGCGAGAGGTATTGAGTCAATGCCCTGATACATCTGCACGAACTCGTGCGCGTAAGTGCCGATTGGCGTGAGGTTGTGTTTCATCGCGAGGAAAACATTTGAAGTGCCGACACAGTTTTCAGTTTCCGTCGCGAAACGGCGGACTACCGTGTCTTCCCACTCGCGTGAGAGACGGCGGCGGCAGCCGAATTCGGCGAATTTGAAGGTATATGTGCCGTCGTTCATCGCCTTGATTTTCGCGTCGAGTCTTTCTTCGGCGGATACCTTTAAAGCATCATAATCGTAAGCCATACGGAAATAGACTTCATTTATTATTTCAAGCAGATAGATTTCGAACTGCATGGCCGAGAAAAGAGGACCGTCAACGACGACCGAAAGCTCGCCTTTTTCTGAAAGACTGACCGTGACATAGTCTCTTATCGGATGCCAGAGACGAAGAAACTCAACATAGTCCTTTTTGATGAAACGGATTGAACGCAGGTAATCGAGTTCCTCCTTGCGAAAACGGAGCGCGCAGAGATAGTCAATCTGGGCGTTGATTTCCTCAGCCATTTCGGGAGTGAAAACAATGCCTTCATTGCGGCATTTGAAATAATACTGACCGCAGAGGTCCGTGTGCTTGTGAAAAATGACCTGGTCCATATTGAACTTGTAAAGGTCGGTGTCAAGCAGTGATACGACAATGGGATTGAGTTTCATATTCATTTCCTCTTTTCGGAATTATATTACATCTATCTGACAGCTTCTCATTGTTTCGAGAGCCGCGTTATGCTTTTCGGGTGTAACTCCCGCGCAGCAGGCGGAGTCAACGGAAATCTGCATTTCGGGGAAGTTCGCCTTAATCAGAAGAGCGTTTGAAACAACACAGATATCCGTGCAGAGCCCTATT
Organism: Oscillospiraceae bacterium; assembly: GCA_902787025.1. GTDB lineage: Bacteria > Bacillota > Clostridia > Oscillospirales > Acutalibacteraceae > CAG-177. The sequence goes on from CADAER010000030.1 coordinate 42,686, forward strand.
AACTGAACGGTGAAGTCTTCGCCGTCTGCCGCTTCTTCAATAAGCGCTGGAAGAGCAGTCGAGCCGAATGTCGGTTTTTCAACGACAGTGTATTTTTTGCCCTCAAGTGCGGCGGCGATATCTTCGTTCAGCTGCCAGCCGTCGCTGCCTTTCACGCAGTGAATAACGGGCAGTTTTCTGCCCTCGGCGGTATTGAGATAGTTTTCGCCGTGAGTGTCAATGGTTACGAATATTTCGCCGTCAAAACTGCGGATTTTTTCAGCGGCCGCCGGAATAATCGCAAGGGCTTCCTTCGTGCCGAGAGAGCCGTCAACAAAATCTTTTTGCAAATCAACAGCAATCAGAAAATTTTTCATTTTATCACTTTCCTATATTATTTGACGGAAATCAATAACCCCAGTCAACGACATCCCAGCCGCCGTCTTCGGTGCGGGCAAGCCACCACTGCCAGTCGGTGTATTCCTCGTCAATGTTCCAGGCGTTCTGACCGTCATCCTCAACGGGAGAATGGAAATCGCTGACGAATTCGACAACCTGAGTGTAGGTTGTTTCTTCATCCTTCTCATTTACCCATTCAAGGTTTTCATCCGTAACACATTCATCACCCGCGTATTTCAGACTGTGCAGTTCACAACCCTTAAAGGAGGCGAATTTGCATTTGATCTGCGAGACCGCGTCGGCAAGGTCTTCCTCGGAGTAAATCTCCGAGTTGCCTAAATCGACGGTGACATCCGTTTCGTTGACCGCGCCGAGATAGCCTTCAAGAGTGATGCCCTTTGACATAATCTCCTTTGCGATGTCAACGGAGTCAACATAGCGGATATGCCAGGGCTCGTAGCTGTAGCCCGTGATATGCTCTTTGCCGTCAAGGTAGCGCAGGATAAAGCCGTAATCGGCAAGTTTCGCGTGAATCTTCGCCCAGATTTCGGGATACTGTTCCATATCTTCGTTGTGATATACATCCTCGCCGTCAATGTTCAAATAGAGGTCGAGCGCAAGACCCGTGTGATGTTCAGAGTAACCCGGAACGGCGACATATTTCGCAACATAAGCCTCGCCGTATTTTTCGGTAAAACGTTTCGCGAGGTCTTCCTGCTCGGCGACGGAGCGTCGGGCGTTGTCAAGGTCAACAAAAACACCTTCTTCGGCAAGGGCCGATTTCAGCTGAAGATACGCGTCATAAGCCTTGCTTTCAACCTCAACATCGTCTCCGAGAGAATTTGTCATATGAGTTGTTTCGAGATTGTCCTCCCAGTCATCGGGAAGGGCGTTTAACTTGTTGACAAGAACAAGGTAGTTTATTCCGCTGTTTCCGGCGGCGGTTGTGTCGGCAGGCTCCGCCGGTGTTTTCTCAGCGCAGCCCGCAACAAGGCAGAGCGCCGCAAATAAAGCGATAACCGCAAATACAGTTCTTTTCATAAGAATTCCTCCGTGTTACTCAATTTCAAAACGCAAATCGCCGTTTTTGCATTTGCCGTCTGTTTCGACGATAATATAAATTTTACCTGTTGACGGCAGGTCGATGGAGGATGATATTTCATCACCCGCGCCGACGGAAAAAAGTTCTTTTTTGCCTGAGTCCGTATCATAATACACTTTTATTGCGCCCGTTTCAAGTTTTGCGGAATATTTTAATTTTTCGCCGGCGTTTTTGCTTTTGAGAGTAAAGACATTTGTGCCGTCAAATTCAAAGAAATTCATAAACGCCGAGTCGGAAACATTTGAATGCACGAAGCCCACCGCTCTGTATTTTGAATTATATTTCGAACAGCCCGCGAGCGGGAGAAGCAGGCAGAGGGCAAGCAGCGCGGCAACCGTTTTTTTCATAACAATTCTCCTTTACGGTGAATTACAAAACCGAACATCAGGGCATACGGTCGCGGAGTTTTTCGGATTCTTCGAGAAGGCGGGTGAGAATCGCGTCTCTTTCTTCATCGGGAGCGACAAGGGACTGGTGGTGCGCTTCCATTACGCAGTCGCCGGTATGAACGGACATTTTATATCCGCTGCAATGGGCGTGGCCTGTGTCGGAGCACCAACCGAACCAATCGTAATCGACTTCTTTTACAAGTTCGGCGATTATTCTCGGATCTTTTGAAGCGCCCCAGAGGATATTTTCGGAAAGCAGAACAACTCCGCATTTTTCAGCAAGAGGCAGCCATTTCTTTATTGCCTGAGAATTTACAGAGATAAATTCTTTCTTGTTTTCAATAACTTTGCCGTTTTCATCCTTCCATACGGGATGAACGACAAGATATTTCGCGCCGAGAACGGACGCGGCTTCTATTGATCTGCCTATGACATCGCCGGAGTTTGCTTCCCCGGGAGCGTGGGCGTGGGTGTAGGGTATGCCCGCTTCATCGGCGCGGGCTCTGAGCGACCTTGCCCAGTCGAGATAATCGTCTTTAAGGAAAGGCGAACCGTCAAACACCCAGTAATCGAAGCCCATATCTATACCCTCATAACCGAGTCGGGCAAGGCGTTCAACCGCTGTTTCGGCGGGATAGCCTTCTTCAAAGACATCGGTTGTGGTTACAATGCGGGGATTATAAAGATATCTCAGAGAGGAGCCGTCTTTTGCGACATAGTTCTTTTTGACGCCGAGGTCTTCCATCCAGGCGCGCACTTCAAGGGTTTTGAGATTCCCGTTACGGTTATCCCATACCCAGGATGGAGTCGGCCACAAGCAGACTTCGGGGGCGACGGCTTCATAGAAGTTTCTGTCAACGCCGTCCTGCCCGTGGTGAGCCATTTTGCAGATATCGCATTCAAGCACGCCGCTGTCCGCGTATTTTCCGACAACGTAATTGCCCGCGTTTGTTCCCGCGTCGCCCGTAAACATTACGCTCACGCCTCCGAGGTCCATACGCATAATTGTCGAGCCTTCGTTGCAGTTTCTCCATTCGGGATTAAAAGTATAAAAAACAGTGAATTTTGCGGAACCTATATTGAAGACATTGCCTTCTTTGAGTTCCGCCGTTTTGTTTTCGAAAGCGGGAAGCAGGCGGTAATAATCGGTGAGGACCGTAAAAGCCCACTCATCATATCCGTCATAAAAAGACGCCTCGGGGAAGTTTGCGTAAACGCGGTCGAAACTCACTTCGCCGCTGCGGTTTTCGACAACTTCAAGGAACACTTCGCAGTGGTCATCGTGCGCGTGAGAAAGAAACCAGGCGTCAATGTGCGGTTTTTTCTCGCCCGTGACGGCTTTGAGATACTCAATGAAATAATCCGTTTCGGTCTTATGACCGCCGTCAATAACAATGACCTTGCCGTCGTCGGTGGTTATGATAAAGCTGTCACAAATTGTGTCCGTAACGGATTTAAGCATATGCACAGCGTTTCTGTTTTTTGTGTTCTGAACATTTTCGCCTTTGACTTCAAAGTATGTCATCATACGCCTCCACAGTTTAACAATCGGTTCGAAAAGCTTCTCAAAAAATCCGGATATTTTATTACCGGCATCTTCAAAAAAAGAGGCGGCGGATGTTTCGTTCTTCGCGGCAAAAGCGGCTGCCGGCGGAACACAGAGAGTTAACAGAACCGTAAAAGCAAGCGCAAGGCTTATGATTCTTTTAACCATCAATGCATTTTCCTTTCTTCGTTATGTTTTTTAACCTGCCGGTTGTGAACGGCAAGCAGAACGGCCGCCATACCGATAAACACGCTTATTCCGAAAACAAGCAGAGGCAGCATCGTTACATAGCCCCAGATAAAACTTACATCCTTGTCTTTCGCTATGACATCGAGAATAAAGTAAGGGTTGTAAAACGGATAGGCGTAAAAAGTCGGTTTGAAAAACGCTCCGCGGACGATGCAGAATATTGAATAAACGAATGGATATATTCCGACGGCCGGCAAAACGCGTTTCGGGATTTTCGGCTCACTGACCTGTTTTAACCACAGGATGAGCAGGGCTGCCGGATTAATCATATGATGGAGCACCTGCGTTGAATTGAGAAGGCGGTGATAGGCGGTATCCCATACAAGCGGAGGTGTCAGGCCCATCGGAAAGCCGCTGCAATAGACTATGCCTGCTATTATGACATAGGTTGTTATAAAAAGCCCGACAACGGGTTTCTGCACGGGTTTCAGTTTTCTGACTCCCAGCACGGAGAGAGCCGCGAGCACGCAGTAGATTGCGGCGGAAAGATTTGACTGAACCGTGAAATATGAGAAATAGTTGAATCTGCCGTAATCGACGGCAGTGAACTTTTCGTTGTATTCAAACCTGTAAAAACTCACGCGAAGAATGACGGATAAAAACAGCAGGCAACCGAGAATCATCAGGAACACGCCGGTCGATTTTTTCTGCCAGACAGAGTCGCTTGATTTCATAAGCATCTCCCCGAAAGGTATTTTTATTATTTTATCATAACAAATTACATAATTCAAATTATTATTTCATAAAAAAATCGGCGGGCGGGGATTGCTCCCTCGCCCGCTTTGGTGTTATCCGTATTTAAAAAATCTGACCGGGTAATCTGAGTTTTTCCTTAGGCTCAAAGGCTTTGTCAAATTCATCGACATCGGAATCGCTGACATAATAGCCCTGCGGAGTCTGATAGACTCCCGTAACGCCGTCGAGGTATCCGGGAATCAGTTCTTTGCAGAGAAAGAACGAGGAGTCGGCATCTTCGGGCAGGTCATGGTATCTTATGCCGAATTTCGAAGCATAATCGAAACCGCTTTTGCCGTAAAAGGCGATATTGCCTTCAAACAGAACCGCTCCGAACCCGAGTTTCTGTGCCTCGTCAAGGGAATAATCCAGCAGCTTTTTGCCGTAGCCTTTACGCTTTAATCCGGGTGTTATACAAATGGGTCCCATTGTGAGAACGGGGATATCCGCGCCGTCATCGGAATTGATTACTGTTTTCATAAACATATTCTGCCCGATTATCGAGCCGTCTTTTTTCATAACGAAATCGAGCTCTTTGACAAACGCGGGATCGTCTCTCAAAACATGAATCACATAGTGTTCGCTGCACCCGGGACGATAGACATTCCAGAATGATTCGCGCACGAGGTTTTCAACCGCGGCGTAATCTTCTTTTTTCTCCCGGCGGATAACGCAGTCATTTATTTTCATTATTTTTCCTCCTGAATATTGTTGACTTCAATGGGAGGTCTTCGATTGCCGCAAACCTCCCGGTTCAGCGGACAATCTCCGTTTGGTTGAACTTTTTCAAACAGTTCTCTCCTTGAAAATATTTATTAATCAAGCCTTACGGCAGGATTACCATATGAAAGGAATCACTTTGTATTTAACGCGGGTTTTGTATTCCCTGTAGCCTTCAAGCCCCTCTTCGAGCACCTGCTCCTCGTTTCTTATGCGCTTTGCGATTATGGGTATATAAGCAAGCAGAATTGCGAAGGATATCGGCGAGCCGAGAACTATTCCCATTGAAAGAAAGAGAAACAGGGTCGCGCAATACATCGGATGACGCATAACGCCGTAAAGTCCCGTGTCAATTACCTTCTGATTTTCCTGAACCTCCACCGTTCTTGATAGGTAGGTGTTTTCACGAAGGACCTCGGCATACATTACATATGCGGCAAGGAAAATGACGGCGCCGGATTTTGCGGCCCATTTCGGCAGAACGAGAAAACCGAAACGGAAGCAAAGTCCCGCAACGACAAACGCCGCCAAAAACATAAGACCGCTTAAAAGCAGAACCGATTTCTGCTCATCTTCCTCCTCTTTGGCGTTGAGTCGTTTTTCGAGCAGAGTCGGATTTTTGAATAAAAGAACAATACCTGCGGCAAGCATCGGCACAAAAAGGATAATGATAAACAGCCAGCCGTAGTAGAACTTTATTGTTCCCGCGGGTATAAAAAGAAGCAGTGAGATAATGACAAGCCCCGCAAAAAACTTGCCCGCCGCTTTCAGTAACAGTTCTTTTATCATTTTAACACTCCCCTTTCGCAATGTCGGTTTTTATTCCGCTTTTTTTCCTTCAATTTCAATCATATTTCTGTTGAAGCTCATAGTAACAAGATGCTGTTTCTGCGAGCTTATGCTGTTTGTGATGCTTGAAATGACATAACTGCGAAGGGAGTCGATTTCCATATCGGGATCGGCGAAGTCAACGCTGTCTCCCGTGTCGCGCGTTATCATACGGATTTTGTTGTTATCCATAAGGACGGCACATTCGGCCTGGACCTTCACGCCCGGATTCTTTTCGTAAATCAGCACGAACAGTTCCTCAAAAAGAAGCATAATGCGGTTGACCGTTCTGCCGTCATATCCTCTCTCTTCAAGAGCGTCGCCCAGTTTGTCGCGAGTTGCGATAATTGCTTCTGTTTCGACATCAAGGCTGTAAAGCAGGGCGTCCTTCCCACGCTCACGCGGTTTAAGGAGCAGAGGAGCGTCCGAGCCGTAACGGATGCGGAGAAAGATCGAGGAAACAAGCCAGGCGATAAGTGAAGCTGCGGCGAATCCCGCAAACACGCCGTTGATTCCCGCAACATAGCCGAGAGCGACGGAAACGGGAACGGCGACAATCACATCGCGCAGGGCGCTTACTCCGAGGCCCAGCGCTATTCTGTCAAGAAGCAGATAATAAGACGTGGAAAGATACAAAAGACTTACGAACACGGAGCCTGCCGACACTATACGCATTCCGGTTACGGCAAGGCTCATAAGCTTTACATCCGTTATGCCGAGCAGGGTCGGGACAAGAGGCGCGACAAGCTGCAAAAGAATCATCACCGCAATTCCCTCAAGCACGGCCGTTTTTCGCGCCCGTGAGTAAATGGTCCGCACGCCCGGGAAACAGTCTTCCCCGAGATAAATGCTGATAATGGGAGTTATCGCCTCCCCTATGCCGTCAAAAACAAGCTGGAATTCGCGGCACAGAGTAATGACGGAAACAAGAATCAGGTATTCCGCTCCGAAATGCGTGCATACAAATCTGTTGAGAATTGCGCTGCCCGCGCCGAGCCAGAGATATGTGCTCGCGTCTATGGCGCTGTAACGCACAACGGAAAACAGTATGTCGAATGAAAAATAAAAATTGAGTTTCAGGGAATTGTTCTTTTTAAGGAAATGAGTAAAAAGAACAGCAAGGGATAAAAATGTGAAAAGGCAGGAGGCAAGGGCTATTCCGCGTATTCCCATAAATCTGCTGAGAATCAGGGATGCCGCGAGATTGCCTATTCCCTGAACGCAGTTCGCCGCGACGGAAATGCCGTCGTCGCCGTCGTTATAAACCATTTCCGCCATAAGCATATCAAGCGGAAGGAACAGGACGGTAAAACGCATCCAGTGAAGATAGCCGAGTGCCTGTTCAAGCGCCTGCTGCGAAGGATGACAGCTTCTTATAAACGATTCGCCGAAAAGACTCGCAACAATAAATAGAATTATGCCGACGGAAACAGACATAAGAAGGCCTGTTCCGAATATTCTGTCGGCCTCTTTCTTTTGGAACATTCCCATTTTCAGCGAATAGCGGATGGGAACTCCCAGAGAAAAAACCGAGCCGAAGAACGCCGAAACAGAATATATCGGCGTTACGAGGTTTATGCCTGCCGCGGCGTCAGAGCCGATGAAAATGCCCGCGATAACGGAATCGGACATAAGCAGGATTGAGACCACCATCATAGTCAGCGTTCCGCCAATCAGCATTATATCAAATTTTTTAACCATCAACGGTCTGTGCTTTTCTGTTTTTGCGTGTTTCAAATTGCTGCCTCCCGAAGGGATGATGAGTTATATATTTTTTGATATTAATTATTATAATTTATTATCAGTATATCACAAAATCAAAACTGTTCAACAGTGAAATCTTCACGGTTAAATATAAAAAATCTTTTGCGGCAAAACGTAAATAAAGAAAGACCTGCCGAAGCAAGTCTTTTTCTCTGGAGGTACCACCCGGATTTGAACCGGGGAATCTCGGTTTTGCAGACCGATGCCTTACCACTTGGCTATGGTACCGTATTAAGATATAAAAAAATGGAGCGGATGACGAGGCTCGAACTCGCTACCTCCACCTTGGCAAGGTGGCGCTCTACCAGATGAGCTACATCCGCAAATGGTGCCTTCGGCCGGAATCGAACCAGCGACACGTGGATTTTCAGTCCACTGCTCTACCAACTGAGCTACAAAGGCATATTAAATGGCCTGATAAATTGTTACCAGGCCATACTGGCGACCCGGATCGGGCTCGAACCGACGACCTCCAGCGTGACAGGCTGGCGTTCTAAACCGACTGAACTACCGGGCCATTGGTGGGAACAACAGGGCTCGAACCTGTGACCCCCTGCTTGTAAGGCAGGTGCTCTCCCAGCTGAGCTATGCTCCCGGACCTTGCCGCTTCAAGCGGCGAAATATAATATACTATAATATATTGTGATTGTCAACCGTTTTTTTAAAATTTTTTTCAAATAGATTCAGGGCATATTTACGCCGTCATTACTGCTGTTTTGCGCGTGAAATCAAGGCTCTTATTTCGGACGGAGTGAACTCGTAAACCTTGTCACAGAAATGGCAGTTGACTTTCGTAATCTCGTCTTTCGCCATATCTTCAAGCTCCTCAACTCCCGTGCTGACAAGCGCTTTTTCAACCCTCTCGCGCGAGCAGGTGCAGACATAGGCGGGGTGCATTTCATCGAGAAGCTGAAGCGGGAAGCCGTCAAGCACGGCGCGGCAGATTCCTTCGGGAGTCATACCTTTCGCGAGCATTGTTGTCACGGGCTCGACATTTTGCAGGCACGCCTCAACTTTATCGATCGTGTCGTCATCGGCGGTGGGAAGAAGTTGGATTATAAACCCGCCCGCGGTAATGACGCTTCTGTCTTCCTTGCTGACAAGCACGCCGAGAGCGCAGACGGTGGGAATCTGCTCGCTTACGGCGTAATAGTTTGTGATATCCTCCGCTATCTCTCCCGAGACAATCGGGACCTGACCGATATAAGGCTCTTTCAGACCTAAATCTTTCATAACGGTCAGAGTGCCGTTTTTGCCGACGGCGCCTGAAACATCGAGCTTGCCTTTTTCGTTTTTCGGAAGATCGACACCGGGATCCGCAACATAGCCGCGCACATTGCCTTCACTGTCCGCCGCGGCAATCACACTGCCCGCGGGACCGTCGCCGTTCAGACGGATTGTCACGGAATCGTCTCTGCCTTTGAGAACCGCTCCCATAAAGCTCGCGGCTGTGAGAAGTCTGCCGAGAGCCGCTGTTGTTACCGGTGTTGTTTTATGGATTTCACGCGCGCGCTCGACTATATCGGCTGTATCCGCCGCCATAACGGTCAAGGTGCCGTCGTCCGATATCATTCTGACAATTTTGCCCATAATTATTCCTTTCTTGCGAGAAACACTGCCCTTTCGCTGTCGGGTCCGACGGGGTCAAGGGTCAGATCATCATATATTCCCGAAACTGAAAAGCCGCTTTTCACGAGCATTTTTTCAAGTTCTTCAAGCGGATAAGCCCGCTCCGTAAACTCTTCGGTTGAACGCTCCCATAATCCGTTTTGCGCGGGAGAGAAGAAATCGAGTGAAATATCAACGCTCATATCGTCGTTGAGCGTATTCTGCCAGGCGCAGAATACATCGTCGAAATCGTAGATATAAGAATTGTCGGCAAGGATGTTTTTGTGCTTGTAAATAGTATTGACATCGAAGACAAACGCTCCGCCTTTATTCATAAAAAGCGACACCTTGTCAAAAGCCGTCTGCACTTCATCGGCGCCCGAAAAATGGTTTATGCTGTCGAGCGCGCAGACCGCAAAATCAATTGTGCCGTAGAGGTCGAGCTCCGCCGCGTTCTGACACAGGAGCAGAATGTTCTGCCCCGCTTCGGCGCATTTGCGTCTTGCTTCGCTGAGCATACCTACGCTGCAGTCAACGCCTATAACATCATAGCCGCGTTTTGCGAACTCAATACTCAATGTGCCGGTTCCGCAGGCAAGATCAAGCAGAATGCCCTTTTGCTCGTTGCAAGACGAAAGAAGCCTGCAAAAATAATCTGCACGCTTCTTGTAGCCGACATTTTCTGTTAACGAATCATAAAACCGGGCAAAGATATCGTAAGCCATCAGTCTTTTTTATTCTTGTCAAGGCGTTCGAAAATCGCATCATAGCCGTTGCTGCCGTAAAGCAGAGAGCGGTTTACGCGGCTGATGGTAGCGGTGCTGGCTCCCGTCGCGGCAACAATCTTGCTGTAAACATTGCCGTCACGGAGCATTTTCGCAACCGCAAGACGCTGCGAAATGCTTTTGAGTTCGTTAATTGTGCATAAATCCTCAAAAAAGTCATAGCACTCGTCAATTGTTTTCAACTGCAGAATCGCTTCAAAAAGAAAATCGTTGTTTTCGTTTTTGATTTTCGATGCCATAACGCACCATCCTTTGCTTTTAGTTACTTTAACATTTTATTACATAAAAGTATGAAAGTAAAGAGATAACGCAAAAAAATTTGAAAATAAAAAAACGGAGTCCGGTTTTCAGACTCCGTTATGCTTTATTATTTCAGCAGTTGTAGCCGAGTTCAAACGCTTTGACATTGAGGTCTAGGAATTTCGCGGGAACACATTCCTTTACGGCTTCAAGCCAGGTTTCTTTTTCTATTTCGGTATATTTTGCCATAGCGCCGATAAGCACGACATTGACCGCCTTTGACGAGCCCGCCTCTATCGCTACGGGAAGAGCGTCGAGTTCAAGCACATTTGCGCCCGCCGCTTTTATCGCGTCGATAACGCCGTCGGGATAAACCGCGTCGCCGATGACGACGGACATGGGATCGATTTTCTGCGTGTTGACGATTACCTTGCCGTCGGGCTTCATATATTCAAGCCATCTTGCCGCTTCAAGCTGTTCGAACGCGAGGATGATATCCGCCTCGCCTTTTTCGATTATGGGGGAAGCTATTTCGTCGCCGTATTTTACATAGGTGACAACCGAGCCGCCGCGCTGACTCATACCGTGAACTTCGGAGAGCTTGACTGTATAACCTTTTTTAAGAAGCGCAGCGCCGAGAATACGGCTCGCGAGCAGGGTTCCCTGACCGCCTACGCCTACTATCATAACGGATTTATTCATATTAAGCATCTCCTTTCTTAACCTATTGCGCCGAGTCTGCAAAGCTGACTGCATACATCGCAGCCGAGGCACTGTGTTGCGTCGATTTCCGCTTTGCCGTCTCTGATGCTGATTGCGGGACAGCCGATTTTCATACACATCTTGCAGCCCACGCATTTATCTTTATCCACCTTGAGAGGAGGATTGTGCTTGACATATTTGAGAAGCGCGCAGGGTCTGCGTGAAATAACAACCGCGGGACCTTCACATTCAAGCGCTTTTCTGACCGCCTGCTCGCTGTTTTCGAGATTATAGGGATCGCAGACGAAAATGTTGCTTTCGGGAATACCTACCGCAACCGCGAGTTTTTCAAGGCTTACGGCAGAGGTGGGGTCGCCCTTGATTGTGTATCCCGTTGTGGGGTTCTGCTGGTGGCCGGTCATACCCGTGATGGAGTTGTCAAGAATAATGCTTACGGAATTGCTCCGGTTGTATGCGATATTGACGAGACCGGTGATGCCCGAATGGATGAAGGTTGAATCGCCGATGACGGCAACCGTCTTGTTCGCTTTTGCGGGGTTTGCCTTGTTTCTGCCGTGAAGTGATGAAATTGAAGCGCCCATGCAAAGGCAGGTGTCAATCATACCGATGGGCTTTGAAGCGCCGAGTGTGTAACAGCCGATGTCGCCGGTAACCGTTTCAACGCCCGCTTTTTTGAGAGCGTAAAAGAGACCTCTGTGAGGGCAGCCCGCACAGAGAACGGGAGGACGCACGGGAATGTCGATATCCGCTTTGATTGTCGGTTTTTCTTCGCCGAGGATAACCTTGGCGATGAGGGACTGCGAATACTCGCCTATTAAGGTGAAATCCGCCTTACCTCTGACATTGATGCCGTTTTTGAGGCAGTGGGTTTCGATATAATCGTCAAGTTCTTCAAGAACATAAACGGTTTCGCACTGCGCGGCGAAATCTTTGATTAACTGAACGGGAAGAGGATAGAGACAGCCGAGTTTGAGATATGACGCCTTGTCTCCGAGTGCCTCTTTCGCGTAGTCATAGCATACGCCCGCTGTGATGACGCCGATTTTTCTGCTGTTGTATTCAACCTTGTTAAGACCGATTTCGACAGCCTCTTTCTCCGCGAACGCGGTCTGGTCGAGAATTCTCTTTTCCACAGCAACGTGTTTAACTTTCGCATTTGCGGGAGCCATAACATATTTCTGAGGATTCTTTGTGTATTCCTTGTTTTCAAGTTCAACTCTTGCGCCAGTTTCGGCAAGGCTTCTCGAGTGCGCGATTCTTGTTGTTTCCCTTAAAATAACGGGAGTGTCGAAGCGCTCCGAAAGTTCATAGGCGAGTTTCGCGAATTTAAGACATTCGTCTGAATCGGAAGGCTCGAGCATCATAATCTTTGATGCCTGCGCGTAATGCCTTGAATCCTGCTCGTTCTGTGATGAGTGCATACCGGGATCATCTGCCACGAGAATAACCATACCCGCGTTTATGCCCGTGTATGACGCTGTGAAGAGCGGGTCGGCGGCGACATTGAGGCCAACGTGTTTCATGGCGCAAAATGAACGCGCGCCCGCGACAGCCGCGCCGTATGCGACTTCCATGGCCACCTTCTCGTTGGGGGCCCACTCGCAGTATATTTCATCATATTTTGCGGCAAACTCAGTAACCTCGGTGCTGGGAGTGCCGGGATAACTTGAAACCACTTTTACTCCCGCCTCGTAAAGTCCCGTGGCCACAGCCTCGTTGCCTAAAAGAAGCTTTTTCATATTTTACCTCCGTGTGGATAAAGGATATCTTTTTGATTTTAATAAATAAGGTATTATATGTCAATAGTAAAAGCAATAAATATTTATGTTTTTGAATGTATGAAAGGCAATAAAAAACAACCACCTGTAACCGGGTGATTGTTTTTCAGGTTTCAAAAACGATAATTGTAAGTGGCTGAAATGTAAAACTCAGACAAATAAAATACGTGCAATTGTCTGAACATACTGAACGCAGAGATCAAAAGTCGCCGCGATTTTTTCAGCAAGAACATTGAGGACCGGACTTACAGTATTCCAAAAATCAACCATTGTTTTTCTCCTTTCCTGTTATAAACCTTTCCTATAAAATAATATGATTTTCAAAACTTGTCAATAATTTAAAGCAGAACAAACGCTATGTAAAATTCTCAGAATCAAGCGGATCAAATAAAAAAGCGGAGCCGAAGCTCCGCCGAAATTTCGGATTTCAAGGTGCCTCGCACCTTTCAGGGGATTAAATTACATGTAAAAGGCAGTCAAGTGCAATTGCAGCCTTTATCTTCTCCCATGTGAATCCTTTCTGATTTCCGATTTTCTCGATGAGTGCTCTCTGAGCGTCGAAAATCTCTCTTTCGTAGCCAAAATAGCTGTTCATTTACTTATGCCTTCTTTCTTTTTTGGATTTGACCGCATTATAACACTTTGAAACAATTTGTCAAGTCATATTGCACAATTGGCGAGCCCTGCAATTGTGTATATTGCACAAATATTTGAAAGCCCGAAATTATTGACAAGTCATATTTCGTATTGACATTGGCGAAATCTTTTGTGTAATTTTCACAAGTGATGTTAACGATATTTGAACAGCGTGAACAAATAATTAACATTTGTATTGTTATGTTTTAAAAAATTTGTGTAGAATTATAGCAAAAAAATACGGATTCCGCAGAGGGAATCCGTAAAAACAAACGCTGTTTTTATTATTTTATATCGTCACGGAGAAACTTCTTTTCATCTTCTCCGAGGTCGAGACCGATTGTTCCGCCCGGATTCATATTGTAACCGGGATCGAAATAATCCTTGAGGACTTTGAATACTCCGTATTCGTTTCTGCCTAACGAGCCTTCAAGCCAGGGGGCGAACATTTTGCCTATGCCGTGGTGGTGGCTTATCGCCGCGCCCGATTTCTGGATGGCGTCGAGAATCGAAGTGTGATAACGGCGGAACTCTTCGGAGTTGTTCATTTTTGTAATGAAAATAAAATAGAGGTTCGCGCCCTGAGGATAGCAGTGAGACATATGAGTCGTAACTATTGTGTCGGGCAGAGCGTGGCAGACCTTTCGGACATCGTCATGCACCTGCGCCATATTGGACCAGTTGACTGTGCATTCGAGCGTATCGGTGACAATGCCGAAATCCATCAGAGCGTCGCGGAGATAAGGGTCGGTGAATCTGCCTTTTTCCCAGCTTTTCGCGACAAATGCGGTCAGGCTCATTCCTCCGAACTGCTTCGCGATTTTCTTTATATTCTTCGTGACATTGTCGGAAAAGCCTTTTTCGCCGTCGGTGAAACCGAGGAAAAGGCATCTTTCCATATCTTTGTAGCCCTTCATTTTGAGGAGGGGTTCAAGCGGGGTTTCATCGACATTGTAGAGTTTGAGCATAAGGCTTGTTTCCTCGGGATCGGAAAGACGGAAGACGGAGGAGTAGCCGCACTCGCGCTGCATCATTTCGCGCCCCGCGTTCATCGCCGTTTCCCAGTCTTTGAACATATATGAGAAATAATGCCTGTTTTCGGGCATCCAGCGGAAAACCTTGAGAGTGACTTCCGTAAGCACGCCGAATGCGCCTTCGCCACCCATCATAATCTGGTTGAGGTTGGGGCCTGTCGCCTCGCGGGGGTAATGGCTTGTGACTATTCTGCCGCGCGGAGTTGCGTATTTCTGTGAAAGGACAATGTCGGCTATTGTTCCGTAGTAGGTGCTGTTCTGACCTGCGCCTCTTGTGACTACCCAGCCGCCGACGGAACTGAACTCGAAGCTCTGCGGGAAGTGACCGCAGGTGTAGGCTCTTTTCGCGCCGAAAAGCTTCTGCGCGTTGTGCAGAGTCTCTTCAAGGCAGGGACCTGACATACCCGCCTGCACGGTTATTGTCTGGTCTGTTTCGTTGAAGTCTATAACCTTGTTGAAGTTTCTTCTCATATCGAGAGAAACGCCGCCTTTAACGGGCTCGACGCCCATCGTGACACTGCTGCCGCCGCCGTAAACATACAGAGGAATCGAGTGTTCCGTGCAATAGGCGACGATTTTTTCAATCTCTTCACTTTCGGACGGATATATGACAACATCGGGAAGAGAGTCGAATCTGCGCTCTCTTATTCTGAAAAGGTCGTAGGCCGTCTTGCCGTAAGCGACGCTCAGGCGGTCGTAATCGTCGGTTGAGACATTTTCATCGCCCGAAATATTTCTGAAAGCGTCTATATGCTCCTGCGCCATTTTTGACGGAATATCAAGAACAACTTTATCAAGACCGACATCGCCCGCATACTGTCTGAAATCATCATCGGTCATTTTAAATGTTGTTTTCATCAGTTTGTAGAGGGCTTCCTTCGGGTATTTTACAAACCCGGGGTCGCCCCAGCGGAAAACCGAGCGGTAGGAATCCTTCGGCGCGGGCTCTTTTATCCAGGCGGGTTCAAATCCTTTATACGGTTTAATACTCATATCATTTCTCCTTGATTAATGCTCAGAACATCGCTGGTCGCAATGACATCGACACCGAGCCCGAGCACATTTTTTATAACGATGTCGCCTCTTCTGAGTGGCTCCGTTACCGTAACGCCGTTAATCTCGTTCATAACGGCAAAGATTTTGTCTTTCGGAATATCGGCGGAAACTCGAACGGGTAAAACGGGGATATCCGCTCTGTTTGTTTTTACGGTCGAGCAGATTGTCCGCATCGGTTTTGTCATTTCCGTAACCGCGAACTCCTCTCCCCTTTTGCATTTGTTGCCCGACACGGTCATTGTTTCGCCGTTTTGCTCAACATTAAGCGCGCAGCCGTTCGGGCAAACTATACAGACAATTTCTTTCATTTTTCCGTCACCTCGGTTTCAAATAGTATTTTACTGTCGGGGGTAAGACCGAAAGCGGAAAAATCAATTACAAGTCTTTCCATTTCGGGAGGACGGAGAAAAGCGTATTTTTTACGGAACACATCTTTGCCGTCAACCGTTATTTTAAGCGAGCAGTTATTGACAACGGCGGATGAACGAAAATAAACCGTAACCGCTTCCGTCGTTCCGTTCAGGTCGAGCATCTGTGGCACAAGGCTCATTATTCCGTTCCCGCGCTCAAGCCTGACGGTTCTGCGTTTGGCTTTTTTATATGCTGCCGCAGCCGCTCCCGCCGTTTCGCCGCTTTCGGAAACATAATCAACAAGGTCGTTTACATGAAGAGCGTTGCCGCAGGAGAAAATGCCGTCAACGGTTGTCATCAGTTTTTCATCGCAGACGGGCCCTTTTGTGCCGGAATCCATTTCCACGCCGAGTGTTTCGGCGAGTTCGTTTTCGGGTATGAGACCGACGGAGAGAATCAGCGCGTCGCACTCAACTGTTTTCTGTGTGCCTGCTATGGGGCGCATTTTTTCATCCACCTGCGAGATTTCGACCGCTTCAAGCCGTTCGTCGCCGAACACTCTCGTTACGGTGTGCGAGAGATAAAGCGGGATGTCATAATCGTTAAGGCACTGGTGGATGTTTCTCGTAAGGCCGGACGGAGTCGGCTTCGCTTCGTATACTCCGAGCACTTTGCAGCCCTCGAGAGTCAGTCTGCGCGCCATAATGAGCCCTATGTCGCCGCTGCCGAGAATAACGCATTTTTTCGCGGGAAGTTCTCCCAGAAGGTTGGTGAAATGCTGAGCGGTGCCTGCGGTAAAAACTCCCGACGGTCTTGTGCCGTGAATAAAGACCTGCTTTGCGGTTCTTTCGCGGCAGCCTGTCGCGAGAACAAGGGCGTTGCAGTTATAAACGGCTGTTCCTTTTCGGTTGACGATATGAATTTCAAAACCGTCCGCCGTTTTTGCGATTTTTGTGACAAAGGTGAGGGTAAGCGCTTTTATTCCGAGCGAGTTGAATTCATCAATAAACCTTTCGGCATATTCGGGACCCGAGAGTTTTTCCTCAAAACGTACAAGTCCGAAGCCGTCGTGAATACACTGTTTGAGAATGCCTCCGAGTCTGTTTTCGCGCTCGATAAGCATAACTTCCGCGCCGTCTTTTTTTGCCTGAATTGCAGCGGCAAGACCCGCGGGGCCGCCGCCGATTACGATTACATCATAATTATTCATCGGCTTTCTCCCCTTTCTTGGCGCTTCCGTATGTAATTACCGAACCGTCGTAGCTCTTGCGGACTTTATTCAGAGGTTCGTCAAGATATTCCGCGATTATTTTTGTAACGAGAGGCGAGCAGAAGCCGCCCTGACATCTTCCCATACCGGGACGGACACGTTTTTTGACTCCGTCAACGGTCGGGACGCAAATCGGCGAATTTAGGGCGTCGAGTATTTCGCCCTTGCTTATCTCTTCGCAGCGGCAGATTATTTCGCCGTAATCGGGATTTTTTTCTATCATTGCTGCTCGCTCTTCATCGCTCATATTGCGAAGCGGGGGTATCGGTTTTCTTATCGGATTGAAGCCTGGATTTTTCTCCGCTCCGCCGAGCATTTCAACCGTCATTTTTTCGATATCAAGAGCGACTGCGGGCGCTGTCGTAAGACCCGGAGACTGTATTCCCGCGCAGTGAATGATATTTTCGCATTTTCTGCCTTTTTCGATTATGAAATCCTCTTCAAATGTCGGGGCTCTCACGCCCGTAAAATAAGTGATAATGTCGCGCTCCGAAAGAACGGGCATTGTGTTCTTCTGACGGGTGAAAACCTTTTCGATGCTTTCGGGGTTGGTCGCGACATTTTCTTTTTCGCTTGTTTCAACCGCGTCGGGACCTATGAGAAGGTTGTCGTGAACGGTGTGGAGAATACCGCCGCCTTTGGTATGACCGCTCGAAGCGGCAAGTTCCTTTATCGAAGCGACGGAGTGCATATATCTGCCCGCTTTTTTGTCGAGAATGGAGTTTGTGCCCCTTCGCGGATGGATGGAGAAAAATCTGTCATTTGCCATCTTTGCGATTTCTTCACTGAAAACGCCCGCGGCGTTTATGACGATGTGCGGGAAAACCGTGCCCCGGTTTGTTGAGACGGAAATAATTCTGCCGTTTTCAACCTGCATACTGGTAACGGCGGTGTTGAGCATAACCTTCGCGCCGTTCATAACCGCGTTTTCGGCGTAGGCTATTGTAAGACCGTACGGGCAGACGCAGCCTGTTGACGGATTGGAAATGGCGAACCTGAATCTGCCGTTGAAATTCGGCTCTCTTCGATGAAGCTCTTTGCCCGAAATAATTTCGGAATCCTCAATCTTATCAATATGTTTTCTTTTCCATACATAAGCAGAGATTATCGGTTTTGCCCACGCCTCGTTGAAGCAGACATACTGACCGACTCTTTTAAACTCAACGCCGAGATCTCTGCACACATCGCCGTACATTTTGTTGCCCTTGCTTTCCTTGTCCTAATTGTGGAGTTAAATATTGTCCAGATTGCTTACAAGATATACCTTGTTATTTATTAGGCTGTGATCACAAAGGTATGGATTCAAAAATGAGATGTACTTCTCTTGAACATAATCCAGGATTAGAAGGGGCATCTTCTTTATTATTTGGGAGTATAAGTTCTTCAACAAGCGCCGAATCGCAGATTGCGGGCATACGCATCGGTTTTTCGACAAGGTTTTTAACCTCTATATCGTTTACAACATGAATCTTGCTATAAGGAACAGCCGCGGCCGAGCAGGCTTCAACGGCCTCCTCCCAAGAATCGACACTGCCGGTCAAGACGATGCAGTTGTCTTTCAGTTCGACTTTTACCCTGCCGCCGCTTACGCCCGCGACTTTCTTTTGTGTTTTGGCAATATTCATATTATTCACCTGCCTTTCAGCGTGAGTCGGTCAGATGACCGACTTTGTTTTATGATAGCACATTCCGTCTGATGTGTCAACAGTGAAATATACGCCGTTTCCGTCGCGGACCGCACTCCCCTGCGGCGTATTTCCGCGCAGACCGGGATAAATTTTACATCACCGAAGCCGTAATATATATCCGGGAAAACAAAAAAGCGGGATGAACCCGCTTTCCGTTATGAAATAAAATCGTTTATGTTTTCAATTATATACTGTGCAGGAGGCATAAAGATACCGGTTCCGTTTACGAGAGATGTGAAGCGTTCGTCGTTCTTTTCGATATCGGCGGGGATGAGGGAGGTTGTTTCGTCGTCTTCATCATAGGCAAGGTATTCTTTGCCGAAAACATCGGCAATTTCGCCGCCGTAAATTGAGTCAACGGCGGATTTTGCATAACCGGTAAGCGGTTTGCCGTTGATTTTAAAGAATTTGCTGAGTTTTTCCGCTCCGTCTTCAAAGACAAAATAGAGGGCGTATATCTGCTTCTGCTTTTCATTGAATGAATTGAAAACGGCAAGCATATCGGCAGATTTTTCGATTTCTCTGCAGAGTCCGAGCGCCACGCCCTTGAAAAGTTTTTCGGGCGGTGCCTCCTGCGCTTTTTCGGGCGTAAGGTTTTCGAACTCCCTGCGCAGAGCCGTATCTTCCTCAAGTTTTTTCATTACCTCTTCGTTGGCTTTTCTTCTTGCGGATGATGATTTAAGCGCTTTTGACACCACCCAGATTGTCAGGACAAGCAGAGCCGCAAGAATAAAAAGAAAATAGATATGTTCCCTGTAATATTCAACAAATGCCTGCATTTTTCATTCCCCCATAAGTTTATAGATATCGCCCTTTTTGAAGCCGCACTGCTTAGCGGCCTGTTTTGCGGCGTCGCTTCTCGAAGCGCCGTCTTTTTCAATCTGCAGGGCAAGAGCGACCGCCTCTTCGACGGTGGTTTTCCGCTTTTCTTCCTTCGCGCCCTCGACTATTATGACGATTTCGCCTTTCAGCGAGCCGTCTGAATATTTTTCGGCGGCGTCAAAAAGCGTTGTGCGGATGACTTCCTCGTGAATCTTGGTTATTTCGCGGACAACAGCGATATTTCTGTCGCCGAAAGTTTCGGCAAGATCTTTCAGCGTTGCGGGAAGTTTGTGAGGCGCTTCGTAAAAAATCATTGTGCGTTTTTCGGTTTTAAGTTCTTCAAGGTGTTTTCTGCGCGAGGGCTTGTTCATACTGAGAAAGCCCTCAAACGTAAACCTTCCCGCAGGCATACCCGAAATTGCGAGAGCGGTTGAAAACGCGCAGGGACCGGGGACCGATTCAACCTTGACGGAGTGCTCGTGGCAAAGGCGCACAAGGTCTTCGCCCGGGTCGGAAATTGCAGGCATCCCCGCGTCGGTGACTACCGCGCAGTTCTCGCCCGCGAGTATGCGTGAGAGGATGTCTTCGCCTTTTTCAAAGCGGTTGTGCTCGTGGTAACTGACAAGCTGGTTCTTAATTCCGAAATGATTAAGAAGTTTCAACGCGACCCTTGTGTCTTCGGCGGCTATGAAATCGACTTTTTCAAGAATATCGAGCGCTCTCGGAGACATATCGCCGAGGTTGCCTATCGGTGTACCGACAACATAAAGCGTTCCGCTCAAGGTTTTTCACCTCTGTTCTCAAAAAGATAATCCGCATATATTTCTTTCATTGCGGGTGAGTATTCGTCGCCCTCATAGACGGCAAACTGCGGTTCAACCGTCATTCCGGGATTGCCGCCGAGTCTGCCCTCGCAGAGAACAAGCCAGGGAGGCGTTGCGTGATGCTTTGAAACATAGCGCAGGCGTTTTGGCTCGATTTTGAATTTTTGCATCGATTTAAAAAGTTCCGCCGTTCGCTCGGGACGCAGACACACGCAGAGTCTTCCGGAATATTTGAGCAGTTTCGAAGCGGCAAGGCACATATCGTCGAGAGAACATTCAACGCCGTGACGGGCTATTCTTTCCGCTTCGGACGCGCTTTCGATTCCCGTACCCTGCGCCTTATAAGGCGGGTTCATCGTAACGATATCAAACGAGCCGTATTCAATCTTTCCTTTAAGGTCGCGAAGGTCGGAGTTTATTACGGTGAGACGCTCCGAAAGGGAGTTTTCGTTTATTGCGAGTTTCACCTGTTCACACGCCTGTTCGCTTATTTCAACACAGGTTATTCCGCCGCCCTCTTTTCTGCACCAGAGAAGAGGGATTATTCCGCAGCCCGTGCCGAGGTCGCAGCAGACGGATTTTTTTGAAGGATTTGCAAAATCGGCAAGCAGAACGGCATCGGTGCCGAAACCGTAAGAGGCTGAAATAAACGCGGAAATTCCGCCGCCTAAATACTCTTTTCTGAATTCTTCCGTTTTGCTCACCTCCGGTATGTGTATAGCTTAATCTTTTTAATTATATCATCCGGCAGGCTTAAAGTAAAGAACGACATTGTTTGACATATTCCGCGCCGTGTGTTAATATGAGTCGTCCGATGACCGACTTAAAAGGAGAAATCAATGGCAGCACCGAGAAATGACAATCTTAAAAACAAAATAACAGAGGCAACGGAGCGTCTGCTTGACAAAAAACCGCTCTCCGATATATCTCTTGCGGAAATATCAAAGGAGGCGGGGATTTCGAAAGGTACGCTTTACTATTACTATAAAACTAAAAATGATATTCTGTTTGACATAACGGATATTTACCTGACAAAGCAATGGAACGACCTTATTGCGTGGACGGAAAACCCGGAAAAAGACACTTCCCTGCACCGCCTTGTGAAATATGTAATTGAGCGCAGCATTTCCACTCCGCCGATGAGATTTCATCTGCTTTGCGATGCGATAAGCGGAAATGATGAAATAAGAAGAAAACTCATCGAAAGATATACGGAGTTTGAAAACCTTATTGCGGAAAAACTGGACGAGCGCACGGACTCGCTTCCCGCGGAATATTTTTCTTGGCTTATACTCTTTGTGAGCGACGGAATTCTCATACAGAAGCTGCTGAAAAACCCGGAGGTTGACATTGACGCCTTCGTTGAGGCAACGGCGCAGTATGTGAAAACAATAGGCAGAATATGAAAAGCGAAGAAGCCTTCGGGCTTCTTTTATTTTTAAATTGACTATTAAAATATAATATAGTATAATCAAACTGTATTATTATGTGAAAGGAAGGCAGACTATGGCGGCAAAGCAGAAAAATCAGAACGATCTGGCTCCTTATTATTTTCATCAGGGCACAAACTATGAGGCTTATAAATATTTAGGCTGTCATCTCGACGACAGCGACGGCAAGCTCACATACATATTCCGCACATGGGCTCCCAATGCGGTGCGCGTGTCTGTAATTGCGGATTTCAATTCGTGGAACAGTTGGGATATGCAGAGAGTTACCGACGGAGGAATCTGGGAACTGCGATACGAAAGCGACAGAGACCTCGACAACACCTACTACAAGTTTGAAATCACGGGCAGAGACGGCATTACCTGGCAGAAGAGCGACCCTTACGCTTTTTATTCGGAGACGCTGACGAAAACCGCATCAATCATAAAATGCCGTTCGGATTTCAAATGGAACGACGCTCCGTGGTTTAAACACCGCAGACAGATATTCACTCCGACGGAGAAAAACAGTTATTTTTACAGCGCTCCGATGAACATTTACGAAATGCATTTAGGCTCCTGGAAAACCCGTGACGGAGCCTGCACCGCGGACGGAGAGCATTACCTTAATTACCGTGAAATCGCGGACGATCTCGCGCCTTATGTCAAAAAGATGGGCTATACGCACGTTGAACTTATGCCGATTATGGAGCATCCGTTTGACGGCTCCTGGGGATATCAGGTCTGCTCATATTACGCGCCGACTTCGCGTTTCGGCTCGCCCGACGATTTCAGATATTTCGTAAACAAACTGCACACCTGCGGAATCGGCGTTATTCTCGACTGGGTTCCCGCGCATTTTCCGAAAGACAGGCACGGCCTTTTTGAGTTTGACGGCGAACCGCTTTACGAATATCAGGGCAAAGACAGAATGGAACACAAGGGCTGGGGCACAAGGTGCTTTGATGTAGGCAGAAACGAGGTTCAGTGCTTCCTTATTTCAAACGCGCTCTACTGGCTTCGCGAGTTCCATATTGACGGTCTGCGCGTTGACGCGGTGGCTTCGATGCTTTATCTCGACTATGACCGTGAGCCGGGCGAATGGATACCCAATAAAAACGGCGACAACAAAAATCTTGAAGCGATAGCCTTCTTTCAGAAACTGAACGCGACAGTCTTCGGCGAGTTCGGCGATATTCTTATGATAGCCGAAGAATCAACCGCCTGGCCGATGATTACAAAGCCCGTTTCGATGGGCGGTCTCGGCTTCAATTTCAAGTGGAATATGGGCTGGGCGAACGATATGTTCGAGTATGTTTCGCTGGACCCGTATTTCAGAAAGCATCACCATTCAAAGCTTACTTTCCCGATGATGTACGCTTATTCCGAAAACTACATTCTGCCCGTATCGCACGACGAGGTGGTTCACGGCAAAAAGTCGCTTGTTGACAAGATGTTCGGCGAATACGACCAGAAGTTCGCGGGGATGCGCGCCTTCCTTGTTTATATGATGACTCTGCCCGGCAAAAAGATGATGTTCATGGGCAGCGAATACGCTCAGTTCCGCGAGTGGGATTTTGAAAACCAGTTGCAGTGGTTTATGCTCGATTATCCGAGACACACCGAAATGCAGAGATTTGTTTCGTATATCAATAATTTTTATCTCTCCTCTCCCGAGCTCTGGGAGATTGACACCGACTGGGAGGGTTTCGAGTGGATTGACCCGAACAATGCGGATGAAAACACGGATATGTCATTGGTTCTAAATGTTTTACAGAGTAATAATACGATTCCTGTCATTGTGATGGATGCGGATGGACGGGTGACGGATTATCGTAATATTGATATGGATGCTAAGACGGCAACTGATTCTGATGCTTATGTTCATCAATATGGGAAGCGGATGTATCATGATGGTAATTTTATAAAAATTCATCTTGGTGATTCTATTGATACTAAAGACT
>CADAER010000031.1 GCA_902787025.1 Oscillospiraceae bacterium
GCCGTCGCTGTATTCTTCGTTTTCGTCGGCGTTGCCCTGCTCGTCGTATGTGATGTTTGTCTTTTCACAGTCGGTGTAGCTGAGTTTGCTGCCGTCCTTTGTGCAGTCCATTTCCCATGTGGTTGTTTCATTTGCCGAGGATGACCATTTTACGGTTATCTCGATTTCATCGCCGTCTTCGATAACGACAGCGGTCGCTCTCTGCGAGACAAAATCATAGTAGTTGCCGGTAAGACCTTCGGCGTATGTGATTTCAAGTTTCGCGTCGGAGGGCTCGTCTGTTGTGAAGCCGTTTTCGCTGCATACAACATAAACATATTTGCCGCCTTCGATTTTGATTACGCCGTCGCCTACAAGGTCGGGGATTTCAGCCTGGGTGAGATATCTTATACCGTCTTCAAAGGGTTTGTCAAGAACAAATACCTTCCAGGTGACATCGTCGGTGCTTGACCTGAAAAGATATTTTTCCGCTGTGTCGCAGAAATAAGCGGAGGTACCGGCGCTTTCAAAACCGTCCTTTGCCGTAACGGTGAAAGGCTCGCTGTTGATTATAAGGCGCGGGAAATCGGAATCCGCCTGAGTGCTTTCCGTTTCGGCTGCTTTTGTTTCGGCTTCGGCGCCTTTGTATTTGAGCGTTTCTTCCCTCGCGGGGCTTTCCCAGATTATTGTGCAGTTGTTTTCGTCGGCGAAAACAACCTTCGCCTTCGAAACATCGTCAACCGAGCCCATATGGAAAATGTATGTGTTGCCGTCGATTTCATAATCGAAAGCAAGTCCCGTCTGCTCGGTGTCGTAGGAGCAGGCTTTCATATCATCGGTAAATGTGTATGTGGCGGCCTCTTTGCCGTCTTTGATAACCGACCAAACGCCCGCTTTGAAGGGCTTTGCCTCTTCGGAGGCTTTGCTGCCGCAGGCGGCGAGCCCGAACACAACCGCGATTATCATTAAAACAGCCAATATTTTCTTCATAACAAACATCCTTTTCATTTTTTGAGATATTGATGGCTTGCGGGAAATTTCCGCAAGCCTGGTTTAAAGTTTAATCTTTTAATTCGTCAAGAGTCAGCTCGTATGCGGGCAGAACCTCTTTGAGAAAGACATCCGCCTCGGGCAGATTCATCTTCGCTATTGCCGCCTTCGTGCTTTCGGCGGCGGTGCGGAATTCTCCGCTGCCGCTTTTGCCTTCTTCAATGCATTTGACAAGCGCGCTTATTTTGTCAGCCGCCTTGACTAGTTTCCATAACTCTTCGTCATCCGCCTCCTGAACAAAGAGAGGTCGGTAATCCTCTTTCAGGTCATCGGGAAGCATTGAGAGAAGACTGCCGCAGGCGTGCTCCTCAACCGTTTTGTAGGCGGAGCGGACCTGTTCGCTGTAATACTTGACGGGGGTGGGCAAATCGCCCGTGAGAGTTTCGGGAGCGTCGTGATAAAGCCCCAGAAGAGCGCATCGCTCGGCGTTGTAGCTTCTGCCGAATCGCCTGTTGCCGATTACCGCGAGAGCGTGTGCCGTGCTCGCAACATCAAAGCTGTGTTCGCACAGGTTCTCGTTGTGCTCGTTGCGCATAAGCGACCAGCGGTTGATGTATTTCATTCTGGAAATCATTGCAAAAAACTTTATCATCAGAGGGACTCCGTTTTACTGGTTATATACCAAAGTGAAGCAGTGCGACCTTATGGCGTGTTTGAGAACAGACGCCTTGAACTTCCAGCCGGTCATATACTCGGTGCCGACTCTTATGGAGGTTACATAGCCTATGGCGTTGTTGAGCGAGCAGTCGTGATTGGCTATTGAAAGCCACTCGGCGGGATTGCTCGAAAGCACCATACCGCTCTTGTAGTTGAGTATGTAGGTTTTCATATCGGCGGCGCTAATTGTGTAGGTTTTGCTTGCCACCGTTTCGGGAGTGCTGACGGGAACAAGGTATGAGTAATATTCGCCCCAAACGGATTTGGCATCTGTTGTGTGACCTGCCGCGCTCGCGCCGAACATGGTCATACAGGCGCTCGTGCCGTCTGTCGAAACGAACTTGCCCACGGGCGTTCCCGAAAGCGAGGTCATTCCGAGATATGAAAGAACATATTTCTCAAGGTTTGAACCGGATGTGTAGGACGAGCTCATCGCTATCTGCGAGGAGCCGACATTGTATTTGTAGAACTTGGCGAATGTGTAGATAGCGCCGGCCTGAGCCTTGATTGCCGCCTCGGGTGCGCTCGCGCCGATTTCCGCCTTTACCGTTTTGCAGAGGAAATCGACAATCGGGTAGGAAACACCGCCGTATGTTATTGTTTTGGGAGTGTTGTTGTCGGAGACGACGAATGTGCCCGAATAATAATGTCTCAGGATATCAACATATGTTGAGCCCGCCTGGGCCATGACAATCGCGCCTTCCTGACTGAGACCGACGCCGTGACCCCAGCCGTAAGCCGTAATCGTAAATGTTCCGTGCGAACCGGTTGAAGGGGGAGGCGTTACCGTTGTGCCGCTTGAAACGGGCTGAGTCTGAGTTGTGGATGAAGCGATGGGGACTGTTGTGATTTCGCCGCCGCCGAAGCTTGAGATAAACGAGTTGATAAATGTTATGAGAACAGTTATCAGCGCCACTGCGACTTTAATAATCGTGTTAAGATCCATTATTCTTCTCCTTTCAAATTAAATGTCCACTCAATTATATAATTGCTTATAAGCAATATATTCATCTTATTATTTTACATTAGAGGCATTTTTTTGTCAACCGCAACATAATGTGGTCGCTCCCGTGAAAACGGATTTAAACGCCTGTAAAGTGTGTCAGCGCCGTTTTAGTCGTTGCGGAGCCCGTCGATGATGCCGCTGTTTTTCGTGCGGAGGGAGCGTTCCGTCTGCTTGTCGATGAATATGTCTTTCGACTCGGTGAGATTGAACGAGCCGTTTCTGAGATACTCGTCCGCCTCGCTCTTGAACGAAACGGATTTAAGCTTGTTGCGGAATATGAAAACGGTTATCACGCCGGCTATTGCGCCGATGAACATTCCGACCAGGATAATCGCAGGATTGACGGGCAGGTTTTCGCCCACTTTTATTGAGCCCTGCTGCGCGTATGCGGGAAGAACAAGGGTGAAAACAAGCGCAGGCAGTGTAAAAAGAATAAGTGCTTTTTTCATTTTCGTTCCCTCCCGTTTATGTAAGAAGCGCGTTGATGAGGAAAGTCGCCAGCGCCGAAACTCCCGCGAAAACTCCCGCGAAAAGGAAGCCCGACTTTACATTGTCGGCGGGCAGGTCGCCCACGAATTTTCCCGTCTGCCCGTTCATGGCAAAGGTGTATTTAATGCCTTTGTATGTGGTGTTGAGAAGCCACACGGGATAAAGCGCGTATTTAACGCTGCCGCTTTTTATTTTGACATCCGCGAAGGGAATTGTCTGCCCCGATGAACTGCCTTCCGGGCGGTCAACATCCTCGTAATCGGGCGCGACGGTATGCATAATCTGTCTTACCGCGCTTTCGAAAATACGGTCCGCCGCCCTGCCCGCGCAGCGGACATCATCCCTGTCGTATTTGTCGGCGAGAAAGCCCGCGAGATACGCGGTTTTGAAAGGGACAGCCTCGCTGAAATCATAGGGCTCAATGGACTCCATAAGCTCGTCGTTTATCCGAACCGAGCCGTCGCAGGGGATGTGCTCGAAACTCATTTCCGCCCTGCGGTTAAGGTAATAGGTTGAGGTTTCGGTATAGTTGAAAATTTCGTCGTTCCACCTTTTTGTTTTTGTGGCTTTCAGCACCGCGTCAACCTGAACATCCGAGCTGTAAAGCCAGAACGGAACATAAACGCCTTTTATTTCGTCAATGTGATTTCTTGATGTGAATTTGCGGGGGTGGCTGTAATACTTCTTTTTCGCCGCCTCCTTGTCGAATCTGAAGGGGATGACATAGTCGGGTCTGAGAGTGCCGCTGAGTCTGCCCGCCATAACTACCGTGCTGTTGCAGAAGGGGCAGGATGCCGTCGCCGCGGTGTCGTTTGCGATAATCTCGCCGCCGCAGGATTTGCAGCGGAAGACGAACATGCCCGTCTGCTCCTCCTCGCTCCACTCGCTGCCGGAGTTCGACCACGGAGTTTCCTCGGCACCCTCTTCGTTCAGGCGGGAATCTTTTTTCTGCATATTGTCAACGTCAAATTCACCGTCGCAGTAGGTGCATCTGAGTTTCTGTGAGATAATATCAAACATCAGAGCGCCGCCGCAGGCAGGGCACTGATATTCAATAATGTCGTTCATATCATCCGCTCCTTATGCGAAATATATTAAATATTATATCACATATTATGCAAAATGACAAGGAAACATAATTTTATTGATTTATCGGAAAATATATATTAAAATAAATTTATCTATCCGAAGAAATGAGGTTGTTTTATGTCAGAGACAAATGTCGCTCCGGCAGAGAAAAAGTATGTGGGCAAGGTTGAGTTTATAACTTACCTTGTTGCGGTGTTCTTCTATACCTGTATGACGGGTATGCTCGGCTCATACAGAAGCGCTTATCTTGTAAACGTGCTTCAGCTTGAATCGGGGCAGACGTCGCTTTTCAACACAATCATCAGCATAGTTCCGTTTATAATGCATTTCTTTGTCGCCATGTATATCGACAACCGTAAAATCGGCAAGAGCGGAAAGTTCAGACCGCTCGTGGCGATAGCGGCTGTTCCCGTAGGCGTTCTGCTTGTGCTGACCTTTGTGACTCCGTCGGCAATAAAACAGGCGGGCGGCACCCTTCTTATGGCGTATATCATCGCAATAGCTCTCAGCTGGGCGCTCGCCACACAGTTCACGGGCAACCTTGACACAATCTCGATGGTAATGACTCCGAATATGAAAGAGCGCGACAACATTATGTCGTTCCGCTCCATTTCATCGGCTGTCGGCAACTCGGCTCCGCTGGTAATCATCCTTGTTATCGGTCTTATCTGGAAGGATGAAGGCACGCAGTATATCATCTGCGCGGCTCTGTGCGCTGTGGTCGGCGTTATCACGATGCTGCTCGGCATAAGATTCACGAAAGAGCGTCTTGTTTACAGCGCAGAGAAGAAGAATCCCATCGCCGGATACGCGGAGGTTCTCAAAAACAAATGGGCGTGGGTTATCATTCTTTCGGAGTTCCTCAAGAGCTTCAGAGGCATAGCGACATATATGGGCGTTTTCCTCGCTGCCGCTCTGCTCGGCTCGACCTCGAAATATCTGCTTTTCGGTCTGCCTACGGGCATCGGCACGGCGGTGGGTATGCTTGTAATCAACTTCCTGCTTAAAAAATTCAACTCGAAGGTTCTCTACATAGCGAGCGGCATTTACTCGGTGATTATCAATGTTCTCGCTTTCGGCGTCGGTTATGTTTATTTCAAGACGGGCACTTCCGCTTTGCAGATTGTGTTTATCATATTCCTCTTCCTTATCGGTCTGCAGTTCGGCGCTTCCAACCTTCTGCCCAATATGTTCAAGGCGGATGTTCTTGAAGACCTTGAATACAAAACGGGCAAGCGCCTCGACGCTTCGCTACCGTTTGTCATCGGCATAGGCACGCTTATAAGCGGCACGATAGCGACCGCTCTCGCGCCGAGAATCCTCTACGGCGACGGTTCGATTATCGGCTACATTCAGCCGACGGACGCCGTTCCCAACCCCGCGCAGTCTCTTCAGACAAAGATACTGCTTCTGTTCTTCTATACCGTATTCCACGGAATCATGATGTTCCTCGCGGGCGTTCCGTTCTTCTTCTACAGACTGACGGGCAAGACGAAGGAGGATATTCACAACGCGGTTCTCGAACAGCGCGAACAGATGGCGATAAGCCAGGGCGAAGAGGATGTTGAAATAAAATAAAGGTTAACTGAAATAAAAATCGGGAGTGTTCGCTTATGCTCAATTGGATATTTGATCTCCTCGGCTGGAGAAACAATCAGAGGGACGCTTTTTACGACCTTTCGGAGTTGTTGAAATCTCTGTTTTCGGGCAAGATTCCCGTAACGGGGATTCTCGCGGCGCTGTTCGCCGCGGTTCAGCTTTTCGGTTACTCAATGTTCAAAATTCCCGTGAAGCCATACGGCGAAGAGGTGAATCTTGAAGGCTATGAGCTTGTTGTCGATGAGGATTTTGACGGCGACAGCCTCGACACTGATACCTGGTATTACAGGGGTCTCGGCGCAAGGCGCGACGGGATGCACTCCTCCTCGCAGGTCGAGGTCAAAGACGGCAATATGATTATCACAGCCGAATACCTTGACAAAGACAGAGGCGAGTTCGGCGAAGGCTGGTATTCGGCTGCCGTTGCGCTCAACGAGTGGTATTGCAAGGGCTATTTTGAAATCAGATGTATCTGCAACCCCGGCGAAGGCTTCTGGAGCGCTTTCTGGCTTCAGTCGGAACACTCCTACGACCTGCAGTCAAACGGAGGCATCGGCGGAGCGGAAATCGACATTTTTGAGTCGATGGATTACAAAGCGTTCCTGCCCCGTTACCACAATTCCGTCGGTCAGACCGTCTATGTAAACGGCTGGGATGACGACGATGAAAACTATGAGAAAACCAACCGCGTCGCGACGGGCAACGATATTTACAATCAGTTCAACACCTACGGCCTTATGTGGACGGATGAAGAGTATATCTTCTTCATAAACGGCAAAGAGACCTTCCGCACATCCTTCGGCAAAGGCACTTCGCAGGTGCCCGAAAATCTGATAGTCTCGCTCGAAATACCTTCGGAAATACCCGAAAGCATAAGGCAGAACAAAGACTACAAAACACAGATGATTGTTGACTATGTAAAGGTTTATCAGCTGGCGGAATAATGGAAGAAACAGTTAAGAAATCAAAAGGACTCAGCGGCAACGCTCTGAAGCTTATCGCGATTGCCGCGATGACGGTCGATCACATCACCTGGGCGGTGTTTCCCGGCACACAGAGAGTGTGGTATGTGATGGCGCTGCATATAATCGGCAGGCTGACCGCGCCGACAATGTGGTTCTTTATTGCCGAAGGGTGCAGAAAGACCCGCAACATTAAAAAATACGCTCTGCGTATGCTCGTTTTCGCGGCAGTTTCGCATTTCGCCTACTGCTTCGCGTTCGGGATTCCGCTGAGCCTCACTCACGGCGGATTCTTCAACCGCACAAGCGTTATGTGGGCGCTTATGCTCGCGGTGGTGTTAATCGGCATATATCAGAGTGATAAAGTCAAAGAGTGGCAGAAGATCGCCGCGACATTCGGCTTCTGCGTGCTCGCCTTCCCCGCCGACTGGTCGTCCATAGCGGTTATGGCTCCGCTGTTTATATGGCTTCACGACGGCGACCGTAAAAAACAGATGGCGGATATTGTGATATGGACCTTTATCTATGCCGCCGTTTATTTCATTTTTCTTGATAAAGTTTACGGAATTCTGCAGATGTTCACATTCCTTTCAATCCCCCTGCTTATGCTCTATAACGGAGAGAGGGGAAAGGCGAAGGGTATGAAATGGCTCTTCTATATCTATTACCCCGCGCATCTTGTCGCCGTGGGAGCGCTGAGACTAATGCTTCACGGCAATATCCCGACAATTTTTCAATAATAAAAAAGATTCGGTGAAATTATGCACTTTGCGAACAATGTATCAGACGAAAACCCGACCCCGCGCGGCGAATACGAGATTTATTTACTGCTGACGGATTATCCGGACAGGGTTTCAAAATCGCTTAAACGCCTCGGGTTCTGGAAATATTCACATGTTTCGGTAAGCACGAGCCTTATCGATTCGGATTTTTATTCCTATGTCGGCAAAAAGGGGTTCCGTGTCGAGCAGCCCGTCGTTCATCCGACTTTCAGGGGAAAGCCCGTAAGGTGCGCCCTTTACGCCGTTCCCGTTACAAAAGAGATATGTGAAAAAGCGACGAAACAGATTGAGCTTCACGCCGCGATCGCGGGAACATACCGTTACAGTTATTTCGGACTTGTGCTGATGTATTTCGGCATAAGGCACAGGATGAAAAAGCAGCACACCTGCACAAGCTTTGTTTCCGAAATGCTGCACGAAAGCGGAGCGATAAAAAAAGAAAAAGTTCAGGCGTCTTGTCTCGCCCGAACATTTTCGAAAGCTGTTTGAGAAGAATCTCATCTACAAAGGAACAATAAAGGAGATGCTTAAAAAGTTCAACGCGGCTCCCGCGCTGAAATAAAGCAGATTCAGAAAGATGAAAAAAATCATTCCCGTAATTCTCATAATCATTTCGGCTGTTCTTGTCGCCGCGGGCTGCGCGGCAGGTCAGCCGGGTTCCGTTTTTGCGAAGGCGGCGACCGTATGTCTGGAGTGTATCGGCATTGGATAAGAAAAAACGCTTTGCCGTTCAGGCGCTTTCGACACTTCTGCACAACGCTGATTTCAGAGGCTTTTTCACGGGCAGAATATCGCAGAGCCCGACAAAATCCGTCTGCGTGCCGGGTCTGAACTGTTATTCCTGTCCCTCCGCGGCGGGAGCCTGCCCGATAGGCTCGCTTCAGAGCGCTCTCGGAGCGCAGAAATTCAGATTTCCGTATTATGTTCTCGGGCTTCTCATCTTTTTCGGAGCGGTTGCGGGAAGATTTATCTGCGGTTTTCTCTGCCCCTTCGGTTTTATTCAGGACCTGCTTTTTAAAATTCCGTTTTTTAAAAAAATCAAAACTTTTAAAGGCGATAAATACCTGCGGTGGATAAAATATATAATCTTAATCGCTCTTGTGATTGTTCTGCCGCTTTGCGTAAAACTCACGCCGTTTTTCTGCAAATATCTCTGCCCGTCGGGCACTCTCGCGGGCATACTGCTCGCTTTTTCCGACACCCGTCTTTTTGACCTTTTCGGCACGATGTTCGCGTGGAAGGTCTGCGTGCTCGGCATTGTCATTCTGGCAAGCGTGCTGATTTTCAGACCGTTCTGCAAATATCTCTGCCCTCTCGGCGCGTTTTATTCGCTTTTCAATCGCGCGGGAATTTTCAGAATGAGCGTGGATAAAACAAAATGCGACGGATGCTCCGCCTGCGCGAAAACCTGCGGGATGGGAGTAAATCCATCGGAAAACCCGAACGCGCTCGAATGCATACGCTGCGGGGAATGCATAAACATCTGTCCGCATAGCGCTCTTGAATACACAACCGCGTTCAAAAAGGAGTGAGACGATGAGCGGCGATAATCTGAATATGTCAAGAAAAATCGCCGCGCTCGTAAACGAACTCGGCGGTAAAATTTATTATGTAGGCGGAATGGTGCGCGATGAACTGCTCGGCATCGAAAGCAAGGATGTTGACATCGAGGTTCACGGCATTACGCCCGGACAGCTTGAGAATATTCTTGATTCCGTCGGCGAAAAGCTTAAAATCGGCGCGAGCTTCGGAATCTTCAGCCTGCGCGGTTATGATATTGATATCGCCATGCCCCGCACGGAACAGGCGACAGGCAGGGGCCACCGTGATTTTGAGGTTTTCATCGATCCGTTCTTAGGTGTTGAGAAAGCGGCGACGCGCCGTGATTTCACGGTCAACGCCCTTATGAAAGATGTTCTGACGGGAGAAATCACCGACTGCTTCGGCGGAATTGAAGACCTGAAAAACGGCATTCTCCGCCATGTAAATGACGAATCGTTTGTTGAGGACCCTCTGCGGGCTCTGCGGGCGGGTCAGTTCGCGGCGAGATTCAATTTTAAAATCGCGCCTGAAACGATACAAATAATCAAAACAATGAGCCTCGACGCTCTCCCGAAAGAGAGAGTGCTGGGCGAACTTGTGAAAGCGCTTATCAAAGCGGAGCGCCCGTCTGTGTTTTTCGACTGCATGAAAACAGCGCAGCAGCTTGATTGCTGGTTCCCCGAACTCAAAGCGCTCATAGGACTTGAACAGCCGTCAAACTGGCATCCCGAAGGCGATGTGTGGAACCATACAATGCTTGTGCTCGACGCGGCGGCGGCTCTTAAAGATAAAGCGAAAAATCCTCTGGGCTTTATGCTCGCGGCGCTCTGCCACGATTTCGGCAAAGCGTTAACGCAAAGAATCGAAAACGGCAAAATCACATTTTACAGTCATGAAATCGAGGGGGAACCCTTAATTGAAAGATTTCTTCGCCGCCTGACCGATGAAACGGAACTCATAAAATACACGCTCAACCTGTGCGAACTGCATATGCGCCCGAACTCGCTCGCGGCGTTCGGGTCAAGTCAGAAGGCGCTCAACAAACTCTTTTACGCCTGCTTGGACCCCGACGCGCTCGTTATGCTCGCGAAAGCGGACGCGCTCGGCTGCGGAGACCGCGAAATAAATCCCGCAACTCAGGAATATCTCATAAGCGGTCTTGAATCATTTAAAGAAACAATGGCAAAGCCTTTTGTTCTCGGAGCGGACCTCGTAAAAGCGGGACTCGCGCCCGGCGAGTATTTTTCGGACCTGCTTGAATACGCGAACAAGCTGCGCCTCGCGGGAATCGAAAAAGAGAACGCCCTGACCCAAACCCTCGCCTACGCAAGGTCAAAAGGGTATTTGAAATGAAGCAAAACAGCCCTCGGTTGAGGGCTGTTTTTTATATGTGGTTAGATTTTCAATTAAATCATTTAATCAGATCGTGGGATTTGATGTATGCGACGGTTTCGTCGACTGTTGTGAAGGCGAGAGCTACGCTTGTGTCGGCGGCGCCGTAATAAATCGCTATTCTGCCCGTGTCGGCGTCGGTGAGCGCCGCGCAGGGGAACACGACATTGGGAACATCGCCTACGCACTCATAAAGCTCGTGGGGAGCGAGCAGAAAACTGTCGGCTCTGTGGAGCACCTTCCACGGCTCGTCCCTGTCAAGTATGGCGGCTCCCATACTGTATGTGAAGCCGTTGCAGCTTGTCAGTACGCCGTGGTAGAACATAAGCCAGCCTTCGTCGATTTCAATCGGAGTGGGGCCCGCGCCTACCTTGGTCATCTCCCAGTTCTTCACGGGAGACATAACAAACCTGTGTTTGCCCCAGTAGGTCAGATCCTTGCTGTGCATAAGGAAAATGTCGCCGTAGGGAGTGTGGCCTCTGTCGCAGGGGCGGACGAGCAGAACATATTCGCCGTTGATTTTACGCGGGAACAGCACGCCGTTTCTCGCGACGGGATAGCACGCGTCTTCGTATTCGCGCCATTCTTTGAAATCCTTTGTGGAGGCGACGCCGATTACGGTGCCTTTGGGCGTGAGTTTTACCCAGGTGAGGTAGTATTCGCCGTCAATTTCGCAGAGTCTGGGATCATAGCCCTCGAAAATGTATTTGTCTTCAAGCTCCCAGTTTATCGCGTCTTTGCTGAATCCTGTGACGATTACCTGATCCCTCGTGCGGATGTCAACGCGGAAAACGCCCGCGAAGCCGTCGCCGTAAGGCACGACGGCGGAGTTGAAAATACTGTTGGCGAAATGCAGGTTATCCCTTGTGATTACGGGGTTGCCGTCATATCTCCATACGGGGTATTCATATCCCGCGGGCTTTTCCTGCCAGGGTATGTTTTTCATTGAGTTGCCGATTATTTTAGCCATAAGCGCTCCTTGTCATTCGATTTTTTCATCTTGCTTGGTTTCGCCGCCGCTGTTCTTTTTCTTTCTGATGAGTTTCACCGCGATTACAGTCGTAACAACGATGACAACAATAAGAAGAATCCAGAGGAATGCCGAAACAATCATTCCGGGGGACGAGCCTCCGAAAGGTCCCGTCACATCCAGAGCGGACGGTGAAGAACCGTTGAAAAGCAGTTTCATTGTTTTACCTCATCAGCCGTTTTCCTTTTTGAATAGGGCGATTGTGACGCCTGCGGTCAGCGCGACGATTGCCGCAGCGGCAGCGCAGATTTTAATCATTCCGCTTTCACGGGAAGCCTTTTCTTCAGCCGCGGATTTTACGGATGTTTCCTGCGCGGCGTCTTCGGTAACAGCCGCGGTTTCCGCTTCGGTTTCGGTGACGGTTACGGCTGTTGTTTCTTCCTGCGTGGTTTCTTCGGAGGTTGTTTCTTCTGCGGTTGTTACTTCCGCTTTTGCGGTCGTGTGCGCGGTTGTGCGTTCTGTTGTTTCGGTTTCGGGTTCAGCGGTTGTTGCCTCGGTTGTTTTTTCGGTGGTCGCTTCTGTCGGTTCTTCCGGTTTTTCGGCGATGTCATCATAAGGCACATAGCCCTGCCTGCCTTCCCAGATGACCGGGCTGACTTTTATTCCGCCGTCGAGATAATCGGACGCGTCTATGTCGCCGCTGAAAGATTTACGGACTTTCAGCGATGAGTTGTATGGAATATGCGCGGTCTGCGTGACACCATCGACATAATAATAAAATGTTGTTCCGTCAGGGTTCGTGACAGAAGCGCTGACATAAATATACGAGGGTGAAATAACATCCGCGAACGCCGCAGCGGAAAAACCGGAAAGCATTGCCGCCGCGAGAATAAGCGTTATTATCTTTTTCATTTTTTGTTCACTCCGTTTTCAGGCGGGGCAATTATTCATCCGAGCCGCCCGTGCCCTTTTTCTTTTTGATGAGGGCGATTGTGACGCCAGCCGTGAGAGCGATGACAGCGGCCGCCGCGACACATATGATAATCATTTTGTTTGAGGAATCTGCCGCTTTTTCGATTACGGAAGCGGGATTGGCTGCGTCAAGCGCGCCCGCCGCATCTTCCTGCTCGTTTGACTTGATGTCAACGGCTTCGGTTCCTTCTTCACCCGAGGTTGTCTCTTCGGGTTCTTCGACAACGGGTTCGGAATAGTTGTTCAGGTATTTGACGTTTTCTTCGTTTATCCAGCCCGCCTTGTCGCTGCCGACTGCCTCAACATACATCATTGAAATCTCGGTGTCGGAATCATATTTGTAAAGATAGCTTTTAAGCACGTCTTCTTTGCTTACCGTGCAGGCGGCATCGGCGCCGTTTTCAGCCGTCGCAAGAAGCTCGGCTGTCGCGCCCTTGATTTTATAATATGAAGCGTAGTCGTTGTTGCGGTTGAAGAGACCGATTTCAGGATCGTTGTTCTCGTCGCAGAGCCATACTTCTTTTCCGTTGTAATCAACAAGGAACCACTCGTAGTTTTCCCAGTCGTCGCCGGTTTCAACAGAGTATCTGCTGACTGCCTTAACGGGCAGAACTGTGTATGCGGGAACAACAGCATCTGTTTCGCTTTTAAAATCGTCAAAGGCGGAATAAACGGAGCAGTCGTCAAGAGTCATAACATCGTCGTTTATGTAGGTGATAACCTGTGGTGCGTCGTTCGGGTAAGGTTCAATGTCAATATATCCCTTGGTTCCGCCGTATTCAACAAGAGCGTAACCGCCCATATCATAGTAACTGTCAAAGGTAAGTTCCGTGCCTGCGGGTATTACGCCGCCGACTTCAGCGTAACCGGCATAATATCCGTCATCGCCTTTTTTCTCGGTGAAGATATCAAGAAGGCGGACGCCTTTGCCGACGACCTTGACTTTGCCTGTATATTCGCTGTATTTGTCGAGTTTTCTCAGAAGGAAGTAGTTTTCCGTGTCGGAATATTTGAAAATCCAGCCGCCTTTTCCGTTGTATTCGGTATAGAAGAAGGAATCGGCGTAATTTTCATCTTCGCCAACATCCTGGTATGTAAGTTTTATTGTCGCGCCGTCGGGAATTGTGCCTGTTACATCAAACACCTGCGAAGGTCCCGCATACATGGTGAGACCCTTTTCGTTCGTGACGGTGTATGTCATGGGGTGCGCCAGTTTCTTCGCGTCGTTGAGCGAAAACTCGCCGTCCGCTATGGTGACATCCGCAAGGTCGATATAACCGTATTCACCTCTGTAATTGACGCCGCCGATTTTCTTGCCTTCAAAAATACTGTTCTCAGTGACAAGCCAGGACGGGTCGTATTCGGCTGAAACCGTAACTACCGTTTTGTAGGGTATTGTTTTAGTCAGGAGTTCTTCCGAATCATTGTCATAATTGAAGTAGTAGAGTGTCGCGCCGTTCGGGTTTGTGACGGTGCAGTCGACGCTGCGTATCATAGGTCCGCCCGCGTCGGCGAAAGCCGTCAGCGACAAGCCGAAGCAAATCATCGCAGCCAGAAGAATCGCAATAAGTTTTTTCATAACAGTTTTGTCCTTTCTGTCGTTTATTCAACCGGCAGACGCCGGGAAAATACATATTATTTTATGAAATGATTAATAACCTGCCCCGCGGAAAACGAGAACACATTGAGTATGAGCGAGAGCAGGAACGGGTTGATTTTTTTGAAATCGAGCGCGGATCTGTAAATCGCGCCTTCGGTCAGGAACGCAAGAATCTCGAGAGCCGCCACGGCCGCGCAGTATATTGTGAATCCGCAGCGCAGATTTATGAGCATAAGCGTTATTACAAGCGGAGGGTTCGTAACCGCCTGGGCGAGAACGACAACCGCGATGTTCCGCTTTCCGCGGACGCCGAGTATAAGGGCGAGCGCCGTTTCAAACAGAATTGTGAGGAGAAGGGCGCGGAGCATATACCAGGGAATCAGATAGATGTTAAACATCCTTTTTCTCTTCTTTCCGGGCTTTGTCCGCTTTTATCTCTTTTGCCGCCATAACTGAAACGGCAACCGTTGTCAGCACGACAACCGCGCAGATAACAAAAAACGGCGTTCTCACATGTGAAAAGAAAAATGAGTCTATTATGAATTTAAAGCTGTCCATCCGTTTCGCCGTCCTTTCTTGCGATAATGCAGACTCCCGTGAGGCATAACGCCGTGAGTATCGCTATAACAATACAGTTCGCGAGAGTTGTTGTGAACTTGAAGAAGAAAATAGGCGCGGTGCCGAGGAAGAGGCCTATTGTGGTGAATCCGAACGCAAGGCCGGGAGCCTTTTGCAGAACGGAGACGATAAGCGCGAGGGTAATCGACATTGTCATACTGAAAAACATAACGCCGATGAGCGAGACAAACATATGATTGTCGCCGCAGAAAAGGAAGGGCAGAGCGCATATCATACTGAGAACAGCAGTCTTTTTCACGCCTATCGCGTCGGCGATGACTCCGCCGAGGCCTTTGCCGATGCCCATTGTGACGAAGAGCATAACCGTCTGCAAAGTAGTCTTGTTCCACGAGGTGGGAATACCGTAGCCCATATAGCCGCGCACGATAACTATGAGCGTTGCGACAAGAACCACAAGTCCCGCCGACACCTTGGGGTTGTTGTAATTGAAGTTCTTGCAGGGGTTTTCGAGCTTGTCGGCGTCTTTTCTGTAATACTCAGCGAGAAGGGCGAAAGGAATCGCGGTAAGGGTAAACAGAACGACTGCCCAGTAGGGAACAAAGGTTTTCGCGAGCAGTTTGCCCGTGATGACGCCGAAGGAGCCGCCCGCCACGAAAATCGCGGAATGGGCGAGCCTGCCGTCCGAACAGCGGAGAGTGACCTCCGCGCCGTTTATGTGAGTGCAGGCGTTGCCGAGGCAGAGAAGTACAAGGGCCGTAAATCTGCCCGGCAGAAGGGAGAGCCAGAAGTCGAGCCCCGCTATGCACATAAGAAACACGCCGATGACGCTCATCTGTATTTTCGGGAATTTATCGCTTATTCTGCCTATAAGACCCTGCGGCACAAACGCCAGGGCATCATAGGCGAAGGGAGCAATCCACAGCCACGGGCTGTCGCCCGTCAGCTTTGTCAGCGCGAAAAAGCAGATTACTTCCGTAACATAGTGAACATAAAAATACAGCCACGCCGCGCCCATATTGCGCGTGAACGGCTTTTTCTCCCGCATTTTCCGGATCACATCCTTTTCAGAAGAGGTTTGTTATTACGAATTGATTATACTATATTAAATTTGTCAATTCAATAAACAATTGATTAACATCTCATTAAAAAATAAAAAAAGAAAGCCGTCCCGGGACGGCTTCGCTTAATGTTATTGATTATTTATAAACTCCGAACAGAAGGCCGAACCAGATTCCGATAAAATCAAAGAAGCTTGCCTTTGCGATTTTGACGGGAATTGCAGCCTTGCAGTTGCTTACATAGATTGCGCCGTTGACGGTCGCGGTTTCGTTCTTTGTGACCTTGGTTTCGTTTGTCACGGGCTGTCTGCCGCAGATCTTGCCGTTGATATAGCAGCCGTTGCTGTCCTTCTTGACGGTGAGCGTTTCGGCGGATGCCGAGTATCTGTCTTTGTAAACGGCGTAAACGGTCATACCTTCAAGAGTGAGATTCGGTCTGTAATAATATGACTTGAGTGTGCCTTTTATTGTGCCGTCCTTGCCGAAGGTGAAGGTCTTGTCGGCGTTGGGATTCTTTTTGACCGTAACGCTCTTGAAGTAGTTGGGCGTTGCGGGGAAGGTGATTGAATTGTTGCTGCTGAGAATTGATGAAACAAGGATGTTTGCGGTGTAGTTGATGCTGTCGTAATAATCAAATGTCGGGCTGCCTACGATATCTTTTACCTCGTCGTCCTTGAGCGCGACGATTTCGTTGTTGTTTTCGTCTCTGAATGAGAAAACAGCGCCTTTGAAGCTGGGCTCTTCATCCTTGAATTTAACCAGGGAGCCCGTGCAGGTGAAATCGATATCCTCACGGTATTTCGGCTTTGAGGAAGGCTGGCTCGTGAAGCCCGATTTGGAAGGATCGGATTTGATGAAATAGAGTTTAATCGCGAGCGCTTTTCCGTCGGTGGATGTAACCTCAAAATTGTAGTCCTGAGCTTTCAGATTGATTGCGCCGAGGATGGAAAGACCGTATGTGCGGGAATCCAGAACATTGCCCTTGTCGCCTTTGTCAAGCGGAGTGGTGACGATTTTGCCGCCTACTGTGTCAACATATGCCACCTGCACGTTCTTTGAGCCTGTTGTGAGCACGGTGTAGTTGCCTAAAAGATTGAGCGTGAATGTCGCCTTGTCGCCCGATTTGAGCGTGACGGTGGTTGCCTCATTGATTTTTACATCAATGGCTTTTGAGTCCGCGCTCGCTGCGATTGCGAAGCAGCCGAAGACGGTGAGCGCGCATAAAATTACCGCGAGTATTCTTTTCATAATAGTTCTCCTTTTTAAAAATTTAATTATCTACTATCTAATATAATCAACACTAACATATGGCAGTGTTACTTGTTTTCCAAGAATAGTTGTGCTATTTGTTGTTCCTTTACATATTCCGTAAAAAGTAACCTTGTCTCCTTCTAACACCCTTGTCTCTCCGTCCTTATAATAATAGGTGCATTCCCACTTGTTTCCGTTAGAATCAACAACATAAATACTAACCGTATCAAACCAGCCTTCAACTATTTGATCGACCGTTCCAGATACCTTGCAATACTTTCCTTCATAATAATCAGGATTTCTCAAAATATCGGTATATCCTAACGTTTTACAAAGTGCTTTATATTCACTTTCACTAACGGAGTTCTTATTAGCCGATGCAACTTCTTCTGTGACTTTCAAGTATTTTGAAAAACTGCTGTCTGTCTTATCTTTTTTATACTTGTTGGCATCGTCTCCTACTGCAAATACCATTGCATCTTTAATTTGAACACTTGTCCCCATTATTTTATAAGTGTGATAATCCTCAACTATTCCAAAAATGGCAATTAAATCTCCGTCTGCAAGACTGTTTGAATAATCTTGAGAAGTTTTAAACGAACTCATCATATATTTATCTT
Organism: Oscillospiraceae bacterium; assembly: GCA_902787025.1. GTDB lineage: Bacteria > Bacillota > Clostridia > Oscillospirales > Acutalibacteraceae > CAG-177. The sequence continues at coordinate 17,598 of CADAER010000031.1, forward strand.
CTGCTAATGTGCAACTAACAGAATCAGCAGATATTGATGAAACACTTGTTACTGTATAAAACTTTACACCTTTTAAATTCGAACAATACTTTTCTAAATCATCCGGTGAAATGTATTTGTAGCCGCCAGACTTAAACTTGCTTAACGCAACAGAACAGTCTAATTCTTTTTTTATAGGTTCCGTCGAGGTTTCTACAGTTGTTGTTTCTGTTTTTGTCGTTTCTAAACTCTTTTCGGTAGTTACTATTCTTTCTGCAATAGTGGTTGAAGGAATCGGGGGTTGCTTTGTTTCTTTATCCGAATAATTTGCTTTTGGAATTGTTAAAAGCCCAACAACCAAACAAACTGAAGCAACAACAATTACTATTTTTTTGCTAAAACCAGTTTTCTTGTTTATAAATCTTCTTATAGTTTCTAATGGCAACAGAAGAAAAATGCCAATTAACAAAAACAAGGTACTAAATGAAAATCCGTAAACAACGAGAGTTACAAGAAATATTACAAAAAAGATAGCAGATATAACTGTTTGAATTATATTTTCTGTACCCGTTAATAAATTGAAAAAATCCGTTTTTATGTTTTTGTTGTCGTTTTCTTCAATGTAAAATGAAAAAGGCTGCTTTGGTCCGTTGAAAAAATCATTCCTTCTTGAACCGCTGTCATTTGTTTTACTATCTTGCGGATTTCTATTGTATATGGGCTCTGTTGAAGGATGGTTCGCATCATCGGTAGTCATTACATATTGCGAATCTTTTTGTATTGAAGGATTATCCTTAATAATCCTATTTCCACAATTAGAACAGAATTTTTCGTCTTCTCTTAATATCTTTCCACATTGCGTGCAATACATAAAATCACCTTTATCAATATTATTATAATAACGCAATCAAACCCGAAACGGCTTTTTTGCCCTCCGGGGACAGCGGCAGAAACGGTCTTCTGCACGGTCCCATTTCAATACCCATCCGGGTAAGGATTTCTTTTTCACACTGGAAAACTCCGTGGCGGCACATTACCGCAATAATGTCGCTCGCCTCGTTCTGGAGTTTCTGCGCCTTTTCAATGTCTCCCGACCTGAAAGCGTTGTAAAGCGCGACGAATTTCGAGCCCATAAAATTGTAGGTGCTGCCTATCGCGCCGTCCGCGCCCATCGAAAGCCCCGCAAGACAGATTTCGTCGAATCCGTTGAAAACAACAGCGCGGGGGATTCTCTGTTTTATCTGCCGCAGCATAAAAAGGTCGGTTGATGTGTGTTTGATGCCCGCAATTCTTTCATCTGCCTCAAACATCTCCGCGGCGATGTCGGCGTTGAGACCGAAACCGTTGCTTGCGGGGAAGTTGTAAATAAAAAGCGGCATATCTGAAGCGGCGGCGATGTCATAATAGTATTGCTTTACAGCCTGCAAGGTGTGCCCGTAGTAAAACGGAGCCACCGCCGAAACGGCGTCGTAACCGAGTTCTTTCGCGTAAAGCGCGAGGTCAATTGCGAAATCCGTGCAGGTTGAGCCGACATGCGCTATGAGTTTCACTCTGTTTCCTGCCGCTTCTTTTACCGATTTCAGGATGTGCTTCCGCTCCTCCTGAGTCATCAGCATCGCCTCACCCGTGCTGCCGCCGACATAAAAGCCGTTTATTCCCGACTCAATGTTGAACTCAATGAGTTTTTTCAGCGAATTGTCGTTTATCGAATAATCCGCGTTCATCGGAGTCAGCAGGGCGGTGAAGATTCCGTTCATATCATTCATAAAGAGGATGCGCCGCGCAAAGAGCGTCAACGCCCGCCTTTACAGCCTCTTTGCTGTTTTCGAAATCGGTAACGCAAAGGGAGATGTATTCGGCTATTTTATCCATATCCTCAACGGTGAAGCCTCTTGTTGTGACAGCTGCGGTGCCGAGCCTTATTCCGCTTGTTACAAACGGCTTTTCGGGGTCGTTGGGGATGGCGTTCTTGTTCGCCGTGATGCGGACCTCGTCAAGTCTGTGCTCGAGCTCCTTGCCCGTAACGCCAGTGCCGCGGAGATCAACGAGCATAAGGTGGTTGTCGGTTCCGCCAGACACGCAGTTTATGCCTCTCTTTTTAAGACCGTCCGCGAGAGCCGCCGCGTTTTTGACGATATTTTTCTGATATTCTTTGAATTCGGGTTTGAGCGCCTCGCCGAAGCATACAGCTTTCGCGGCTATCACATGCATAAGAGGACCGCCCTGGTTGCCGGGGAAGATTGCCTTGTTGACAGCCTTCGCGATTTCCTCATCGTTTGTGAGAATGAGGCCGCCTCTGGGACCGCGTAAGGTTTTGTGAGTTGTGGTTGTGACGATATCCGCGCAGCCGATGGGCGAGGGATGAAGCCCCGCCGCGACAAGACCCGCTATGTGGGCTATGTCAACCATAAAGTATGCGCCGACCGATTTCGCGGTTTTTGAAATGCGCTCAAAATCGATGATTCTCGGATAGGCGGAAGCGCCCGCGACAATCAGCTTGGGCTTTACTTCCTGCGCGATTCTGTCAAGCTCGTCATAGTCGATATAACCGTCGTCATTCACGCCGTAAGGCACGATGTTGTAGAGTTTGCCGCTAGCGTTTACGGGCGAGCCGTGTGAGAGATGACCGCCGTGAGCGAGATTCATGCCCATTACCGTATCGCCCGGCTGGATAAGCGCCGAATAAGCGGCGAGGTTTGCCTGCGAGCCGGAATGAGCCTGAACATTGGCGAATTTGCAGCCGAAAAGCTCCTTGGCGCGCTCAATGGCGATGTTTTCAACAACATCAACGCACTCGCAGCCGCCGTAATATCTTTTGCCGGGGTAGCCCTCGGCGTATTTGTTGGTAAGCACGCTTCCCATAGCCGCCATAACAGCGGGGGAAACAATATTTTCGGAAGCGATGAGTTCAATGTTGTGTCTCTGCCTTGCGAGTTCATCCTTCATCGCCTTGCCTACGTCGGGATCCGCCTTCGATACAAAATCGATTGTGTCAAGATAATCTGCGAACAACAGCAATCACTCCTTTGTGATATTATAAATTTACTAAAGTTTAATATATCATATTTTCATAATGCGTGTCAAACCGCAAAATATCCAAATTTACGCCGCGAACGGCACTCAATTTGGAAATAAACACTCCCCGGGCGGCGCGCTTCAAAAACCACTTGTATTTTTTGTTGTTTTAATATATAATTTAGTTTACATTCATTAAATCCGACAGGAGCTGAAGCAATGGATCCAATCAAAGTAGATTTTTCAAAAGACCGTGCGACCAAGAAGAAGGAAATCGTCATTCCGCCCGAAAAAGGCGCGCTTAAAATCATTTTAAGCATAATCGGCGCTGTTATCGTGGCGTTTGTCGCTTTTTATGTAATGGTTCCCGCGATAAACCCGAAATCATATGATTTTTATCTTTATATCGGCATAGTGGCGGCATCGTTCATCGCCTGCCTCACAGTTCTCACGGGCGCGTCGAAAAGGCCCGAATATATGCCCTATGTCAAGCGTAAATCAATAGTTCCCGCCATTGTAATCGGTATTCTGGCGGTTACGGTCGGTATCGGCTGGGTTGTTTCGAGTGTGTTCTTCCACGCGGGCAGATACAGCGAACTCATCTCCAACACAAGGTCTCTCTACTCGCAGGAAAAGCTTGACGCGAACAGCGCGTTCAACGGCTCAACGGGCATACAGAAGGGCAGTCTCAAAGACGAACTCAACGAAGAAACTGCCGAGAGCTTTTCCTCCATCCCCAAGCTTGACGAAGACGCGGCTTCATCCCTTGCCACAAGAGCGCTTTCGGAACTCGCTTCACTCGGCAAGGTTTCGCAGTTCACGGTTTACCCCGAATACACACAGATTAACTACCGCGAGCAGCCCGTCAGAGTTGTTCCGCTCCAGTATTCAAATATCATCAAATGGATTACCAACACGAACGAAGGTCTTCCCGGCTACATCATAGTCGATATGGCTGATGAAAGCACCTCGTTTGTCGAATGCACCGATGACAAGGGCGGTTATGTTCAGTATTCGCCCGCGGAGCACTTCAACGAGCTTCTCAAACGCCACCTGCGTTTTGAATATCCGACCTATATGTTCGGTGATTCCACCTTCGAAATCGACGACAGCGGCAAGCCCTTCTGGGTAACACCCGTCATTGACAAGACCATCGGTCTCTTCGGCGGCGAAGATGTCAAGGGCATCATCCTCTGCGAAGCGGACGGCACCTGCCACGAATACACAATTGAGGAAATCATCGCTGGCAGCAAAGACGGCTATGATTTAACCTGGCTCGACAGAATCTACAACTCCGATATGCTTGTTTCGCAATACAATTATTTCGGCAAGTTCAACGGCGGATTCTGGAACTCACTGCTCGGTCAGAAAAATGTTTATGTTTCAACAAGCGGCTACAACTACATCGCAAAAGACGACGATGTATATATGTACACCGGCATTACCTCGATAACCAGCGACGACTCCATCACAGGCTTCATTCTTATAAACCAGAGAACAAAGCAGGCGATTTATTACGAGGTTCCCGGCGGAACCGAGACCTCCGCTCAGGAGGCCGCGGAAGGCAGAGTTAAGGAGAAAGGCTACACCGCGACATTCCCGCTTCTTCTCAACATCGGCGGCGAGCCCACATACTTCCTTTCGCTCAAGGACGCTTCGAGCATCGTTCAGCAGTATGCGCTTATCAATGTCCGTCAGTATAACAAAATCGGCGCGACGGGCGACAACCTCACCTCCTGCTTAAAGGAATACATCGACGACCTTGAAAGCAACGGAATCAAGACGAACATTGACGCCGAGGATGTTGAGGACCAGATTGAAAACGAAATAAACGGCAACACTCCCGATGACAAAACCCAGCCCGACACACCCGAAACAGACAAGCCCGAAAAGCCCGCAGCTCCCGAAGGCGCGATAACCGGCACCGTAGCGGATATCCGCGAGGCTGTAATCGGCGGCAACACCGTTTATTATGTAAAACTCAGCGAAGGCAGCACCTACTACTCGATTTCGGCTTCCGACTGCGAAGACGCGATTATCCTCTCGAAGGGCGACAGCGTGGCAATCACAGTTTCAGGCTCGTCCGAAGGCGCGATCGTCAAGGCGGATGACCTTGCAATTCAATAATCGGAAAAGCATGCCCTCTCCGGTAAGGAGAGGGCTGTGTTTTGCCTGAAAATCAAGGCTTTCAGCGGTGCGAAAAACGGGCTTTCAAAAACTGAAAAAAACAATTGACAAACAGACTTCTTTTTGATAATATATTTAAGCATTAAAAAAGCGGGCCACTAGCTCAGTTGGTTAGAGCACTCGGCTCATAACCGAATGGTCCGGGGTTCGAGTCCCTGGTGGCCCACCATTCCATAGGGGTATAGCTCAGTTGGTAGAGCAGCGGTCTCCAAAACCGCGTGCCGAGGGTTCAAGTCCTTCTGCCCCTGCCAAAATAACAGGTATCGCAACAGCGATGCCTGTTATTTTTTTAGAATAAGGACTTG
>CADAER010000032.1 GCA_902787025.1 Oscillospiraceae bacterium
GGCGTTGACAACGAGGGTGTCGATATTCTGTTCAGGCTTGAAGGAAAGTTTTATGAAAGACGGGAAGCCCGCTCCGCCCAAGCCTACAAGGCCTGAAGCCCGCACAGCTTTGATAAAATCTTCCTTTGAGTTTATTTCGGGTTTTTCAAGGCCTTCCCAGAGTCTGCTTTCGCCATCGGATTCAATGGTGACAGCCTGAGTCATATTGCCGTTGGGGAGCTTTATGTTGCCTATTGCGGATACGGTTCCCGAAATCGAGGCGTGAATAGGTGCGCTGACGAATTTGTCGCTGTCACCGATAAGCTGGCCTATTCCGACTTTATCGCCTACGGCAACGGTCGGCACACAGGGCGCGCCGATATGCTGCTGCATAGGCAGAATTACTTTTTCGGGATTCGGCATTCTGACCACTTCGCAGTCAGCCGTGTTTTTGTGGTGGCTGACGGCGACGCCTCCCCTGACCTGTTTGACTGCTCTGATAACTTTGGCTTTTCCGGAAGTCATATATTCAACTCCTTATCATTTTCTGATAAACAGATTTTTCTGCTTTTCGAGTGCGGGCATAACCGCTTTTAAAAGAAGACCCGTAACTGTTCCCGTAACGACGGCATACAAACCGAGGAACGGGGCGTAATAAAGGACGGACTGTGTGCCCGTTATAAACGCCGCGACGGTCAGCTGTGCGATATTGTGAGCCGCCGCACAGATAACGGAAATACCGATAAGACCTAATTTTTCTTTTGTAAAGCGGAGAAGAATCCACATTACAAACGTGCTGAGCATTCCGCCCGCGAGACTCATCGCCCCTGCGGTTGCCCCTCTTGTGAGAAAGGCAAAACCCGCTTTTATAAATGTTACTGCCATTGCCTGCCCGAGGCCGAGCGAGCCTGCCGTAAACATTGTGACAATATTTGAAAAACCCGGTTTTGCTCCGGGCGGCATATACGGCAGCGCGGGAAGCAGGTTTTCAAGCCAGGAGAGCGCAAGAGCCTGCGCGCACAGTATTCCGCAAAGCGCTGTTTTATACGCCGTATTGTTTGTGTTGATTTTTTTCATATCAGTAAGTAACCGCGTCAACGGATTTGTCTGCCGTTACGGTTATAACCACCCTTGCGGGCAGACAGACAGCCGTCGCGCCTTTTGATGTGAGTTTTCCGCTTCCTACGCAAAACTGATTTTCACATTCCGAACGGCTGAAATATATTGCGCCGTTTTCGACGGTTATCTCCGTTTCGGGGACTGTTTCGGTTATGATGGTATAAGGTTTTTCGACAGTGTTCAAATCAACTGTTTCGATAACATTGCCGTCAACGGTAATTCTGGCGTTGAGTCCTCCGCCGGTATATCTCATAAAAAGAACAGCGGAAACACATATTATAATGATTATCAGAACCGTTATTATATCCGCTTTTTTTAACAGTCGGGTTTTCATAAATCAGTCCGCCATAGTGTAAGAATTATCTGTTATTTCTATCTGATTTCTTATTCCGTCGGTGGAATAAATCTGTTTGCCGTCGGTAACAAATATTGCCTGACAGCCGTATTGCTCCGCGAGTTTTTTCCCGTTTTCGATTCCGAGAACAAAGCAGGCGGTTGAGAGCGCGTCGCTTAAAACTCCGCTGTCGGAAACTATTGTTACGCTCGCGAGACCGTTCTGCACGGGATATCCCGTTTCGGGATCGAGAATGTGATGATATCTGACACCGTTGTAATCAAAAAACCGTTCATAGGTGCCTGATGTTGAAACAAAGCCGCTTTGCGTGTTTATTGTTGCGATATAATCCGCGCTCCCCTTTTCGGGGCTTGCGATGCCGACAGTGAAATCGCCGTCGCCGTAAAGAAGAATACTGCCGCCAATACTGACAACCGCTCTTTTTGCGCCGGACATTTCAAGGAGAGTGAGGACCGTGTCGCAAGCCGCGCCTTTGCCGACTGAGCCCAGGTCAATTTTCGCTCCGTTATCAAGGGTTACGGAAGAACCGTTTATTGAAATATTACTATATTTGTTACCTTTCAAGGAAGAAATCTTTTCTTCTTCCGGAGGCTGTGCCGCGCCCTGATTGATGTTCCATAAATCGACAAGATCTGCTATTCCAATATCGAGAGCGCCGCCGCTTTTATCACAGACATCAAGCGCTGTTTTTAAAACACTTAAAGTCAGGTCGGAAACCTGAAAAGAACCTTTTTCATTGAGATTGAATATGTCGGAGCCTTCAACCGTCCGTGACAGACATAAGTTTTCAATGGTTTCAATATTTGTAAGGATGATTTTTGCCGTAGCGTCACTTGATTCGCCCGTGACTTTTGCCGTGACATAAGTGTTCATATAAAAGCCTTCGGCTGTATATTCTTTTTTACCGTTTATAAAGCTTCTGACCGGCTTGAAACACACGGCGGCAAGCGCTCCGGCAACAAGGACAACGACAGCGATAATAATCAGCCTTTTTTTATTCAAATGTTTCGCCGCCTTTCTCCCCATTATAAAGGATATTATAAAATATAATGTGATTTTTTTCAACATTATTTGCTTTTATTTTTACAATTTTAATGTTAAAAAACAGTAGTAATTTTTGTATAATATGTTATAATAGAAATGTTATTTATAAAAATTGATTGGAGCAGCGATATGGAAAACTTATATATGCCCGCAAGAGTGATTTACGGAAAAAACGCCGTTCGTGAAAACGCGGCTGTTCTGAAAGAGCTCGGCGGCAGTTGTCTGATTGTTACGGGAGGAAGCAGTGCAAAAAAAAGCGGCGCGCTGGATGATGTTCAGTCCGCGCTCGAAAGCGTTAATATAAAATATGCCGTTTTTGACAGAATAAGCGCCAACCCCCTGCTCTCTGTCTGCCACGAAGCGGGAGAAGAGGCAAGAAAGATTGACGCGGATTTCATACTCGGTATAGGCGGCGGCTCGGCACTTGATTCCGCGAAGGCGATAGCTATTTTCGCGGCTAATCCCGGTCTCGCACCTGCGGATATTTACAAAAGAGTTTATGACAACGCTCCGCTTAAAGTTGCTCTTGTCGGCACAACCGCCGGCACCGGCAGTGAAGTCACGGGTGTAAGCGTGCTGACAAATGACGAAACGGGAAGAAAGAAAAGTATTTCAGGCGCCGACTGCTACGCGGCTGTTTCGCTTTGCGATTACACATACACCTGTTCTATGCCTTATGACATTACGGTTTCAACCGCGCTTGACGCTTTCGCTCACGCCGTTGAAGGATATTTCACTCCGAAGGCAACGGGGATAATCGATCTTTGGGCTGAAAAATGCATTCCCGAAATATATAACGCTCTTTGCTTTATGTATGAAACAAAAACCGTCCCCGATGAAAAACTCAGGGACAGTCTTTATAAAGGTTCTTTATATGCAGGACTTGTAATCAACACCTGCGGGACCGCGTTTCCTCACCCTCTCGGCTATGTTCTGACCGAAAACTACGGTGTTCCTCACGGTAAAGCCTGCGCCGCGTTCTTCAAGGCATTCTTTGAGAGAGCGCAGAAGTTTGCTCCCGTGAAGGCGGAAAAGCTTTGCTCGCTTTGCGGTGCCGAGAGTTATGAAATAATTGAAGTTATTTCGTCTCTCGCCGACATACACATCAAGATTTCGGAAGAAGACGCGGAAAACTATTCGCTTCGCTGGGCTGAAAGTGTGCCGAAAAACTTCATTTCTTCTCCCGGCTCACTCACGCGGGAGGAAGCAAAAGAGATTCTGGCTTCACTTTAATTGAAAGTGCATTGAATTCTGACAATAGTAAACGGAATGTATATTTCTTTGACCTTTACGCCGTCAAAAGCACCCTGTGAAATTCCGATTACCTGCTTGCCGTCGTGCTCCTTCGGGATATAGACCTCAACGCCGTCTCCGCTGTATGATTTAATCATCAAGCCTTCTTCTGTTTCTTCATATTCGAAGGAATCTTCATCGAGGCTGAACTCGGGCGGTTTCGCGCCGTAAATAATGTAGGTGTCATATCCGAAATCGCGGGCGTAATCGTAAGCGGCTGAAAACTCGTAACAGTGTATGACCGTCTGGGGTTTACGGCCGGAAACGGTGAAAAAGACAGACAGAGCGATTATCAGCACCGCAACAACGGCAATTATAATTATCAATGCTTTTTTCATAAATCAGTTGTTATCCTTTCGGGGAATACATAGATTTTATAACCCTTTATTCAATTTGTCAAACTTCATTGAAAGGCTCACAATATGGACTTTGCATTTATTTCCTGTATCGGCAACAGAGTCATCAACGAGGACTCATACAGCGTAAAAGAGAAAAACGGCAGTTATTGTTTCACCGTGTGCGACGGTCTCGGCGGCCACGCAAAAGGTGAAGTGGCTTCGAAATGCGCCGCGCAGACTTTTTCGGATAAGTTCGAAAGCTTCGAAGGAAACATTCCGGAATTCTTTGAGGCGGCTTTTGACGAAGCGGCTGAGAATTTCAGAAAACTTGCCGGCGAGAGTCCCGTTCTTGAACTTATGAAAACAACGGTTGTTTCGCTTGTTATATGCGGCTCGGAATGCGGTTGGGCTCACATCGGCGATTCAAGGCTTTACGGTTTTCATAACGGCGAAGCTGTGCTTTGCACAACAGACCACAGTGTGCCAGAAATGCTTGTCAAAACGGGAGAAATCAAACAAAGTGATATAAGGAATCATCCGGACCGCAACAAACTTCTGCGGGCATTCGGAGTATCGGATGAAACGCCGGAATACGAGGTCGGCGACCTGAAAGATTTAAGCGACTATGACGCGTTTCTGTTGTGTTCCGACGGATTCTGGGAACTGATAAACGAAAGAAAAGCGGAAAAGTGCCTTAAACATTCGCAGAACGCGGAACAGTGGCTTTCGGAAATGACAAAACAGGTTGAGCATAAAGGCAGACGCAGAGAAATGGATAACTACACTGCAATTGCAGTTATTACAGCGAAAGGGGGCAAATAATATGAGGTGTATGGGATGCATGAGGGAGTTCGACTCCGACAGCAGCATATGCCCGCATTGCGGATATGACCAGAACTCAACAGCAACTCACAGCAATCACCTGAAGCCCGGCACAATGGTCGCGGGCAGATATCTTATTGGCAGAGCTCTCGGCAGCGGAGGGTTCGGTATAACATATATCGCCTGGGACAGTTTAATCGGCAAAGCGGTTGCCGTCAAAGAATATCTGCCCGGCGTTTTTGCCTACCGTGTTCCCGGTCAGAACAATGTTGCCTCCTACAACAAAGACAGCGAGGAAAAATTCCGCGCAGGGCTTACCAAGACAATCGCAGAAAGCAACACGCTCGCGAGATTCAACAGCGTTGACGGCGTTGTTGATGTTTACAACTGCGTTGAGGCAAACGGAACAGTATATATTGTTATGGAATACCTTGAGGGTAAAACTCTCAAGCAGGAACTGAAAACTCACGGCAACTATACATTTGAGGCCGCCCTCGATATTATGGCGCCCATCCTTAACGCTCTTTATCAGATTCATGAAAGCGGAATTATCCACCGCGACATTTCGCCTGACAATATCTTTCTTTGCGATGACGGAACCGTCCGTCTTATAGATTTCGGCGCGGCAAGGATGGCTCTCAATGACGACCGCAAGAGCCTTTCGGTTATTCTCAAGCGCGGTTACGCGCCGAAAGAACAGTATTACACAAACGCGAAGCAGGGTCCGTGGACTGATGTTTACGCAACCGCGGCGACTTTTTACCGTATGCTTACGGGAATCGTGCCTCAGGAAAGTCTTGAAAGAGAATCTCAGGACGCTCTTATTCCGCCTTCGGAGCTGGGTGTGGAGCTGCCCGATTACGCCGAGCACGCGATTCTCCGCGCGCTTAAAGTTGATTCATCAAAGAGGACCAAAAACACCGACGATTTTTACCGTCAGCTGACGGATCCCGATTACGATTTTACAGTTGACTCCCCTCCCACATATTCCGACTTTAAACCGGTTCAGATTCAGGAAAAAGAACCTGATGAGCCTGTCAGAAAAAAAAGAAGCAAAAAGCCGCTGATAGCGACTCTTATTATCGCCGCCTTGCTTGTTCTCGGCATTGCCGCCGTTGTAACATATATATTCAGGGATTCAAAGGTGCTTGACAACGGATACTGCGGTGAAAACCTTACATGGGAACTCAACGCGGGCGGAACGCTCAAGGTTGACGGCCGCGGAATAATGGACGACTACGGCAATTATTCCGATACGCCGTGGTTTGCCGACCGTGATAAAATCAAAATCGTGGAAATCGGCGAAAATGTTAACAGCATAGGAAGCAGAGCGTTTTACGGATGTAAATCGCTCGCCAAAATAGAATTCGGTCCCGCAGTGAAGTCAATCGGTTCGTATGCGTTTTACGGATGTTCAACGCTTGAAAACAGCATATTGCCCGAATCCGTCACATCGCTCGGCTCATATTCGTTTGCTCACTGCAACGCGCTTGAATACCTTCACGTGCCTTCAAGCGTTACCCATTTCGGCGTTTCCGTTGTTGATTCGGCAAAGGCGTATATTTGCAGTGAATCCAAGAAATGCGACGCCGCCGCTTATGCGGAAAACGCGGCTATACTTTTCCGTGAGTGCGGTTCTTCTCACGAAGGAGGAGAAGACGTTACGGTCACGGTGAGCAACACATTCAATTTTGACGATGAAAGCACTACTTTTTCCGGTGATTCGATAGCGAGCGGTTTCTGCAGTGCAAACGCCACATGGATTATAACCGAAAACAATGAACTCATAATCAGCGGCAAGGGCAGAATGGACGGCTGGCTGCTAGATGAAAAAACCGGCACCTGGACGCCGGGCAACATGCCCGAATGGGCGCCTTATGCATCGGAAATCAAAATGATAACCATTGAGGACGGAATAGTCGACATCGGCAACAGCGCGTTTGCGGGATTCACTTCGCTTGAAACAATAACAATGCCCGAAAGCGTTAACGCGATAGGCAGCAACGCGTTTATCGGCTGCACTTTGCTTAAATCAATACACATTCCCGAAAAGGTGAAGATAATCGGCGACGGCGCGTTCAAGGATTGCACGGAACTGCGAAACGCAAATCTCACCTGCTCGGTCACCGAAATAGGTCAATACACTTTTAAGGGCTGTTCGGTTCTTAACATTGTGACTCTGCCTGCGCAGCTTACTTCAATCGGCGATTACGCTTTTGCCGACTGCCCGCTTCTGACTCAGATTGATCTGCCCGCGGGTGTTTCTTCACTCGGCGAATATACTTTTATGAACTGCGCAAACATCAAATCGCTTACTCTTTCTTACGGCATAAGTTCCATACCGAAAGGCGCTTTCGCAGGCTGTGGATTCACCGCGTTTGATATACCGTCGAGTGTTACGGCAATCGGCGAATACGCGTTCAGCGGATGCAAAGCTCTGCAAAGCATAAATATTCCCAACTCCGTTACGGTTATAGGTCAGGGAGCTTTCGGCGGCTGTTCCGCGCTGACGGGAGTTATTCTGCCCTCGTCGGTTGTGTCAATCGGCTCATACGCTTTTTCGGGATGCTCATCGCTTCAGTATGTTCATATTCCGTCGAGCGTTTCGACAATAGGTTCAAATATAATTGAGAACACTCCCGCGAGAATCTGCAGTGATTCGCTTCTTTCAACGGCGAGTTCTTACGCGGCGAGAAACGGATATACATTTAAGCGCTGCGCCAATCAGCATTGATTGTGCCAATACTTAAGCACGTTGTTACGGGATAAAACAAATAGTTAAAGGCTTGCAGAGCGTGGTGCTTTGCAAGCCTTTTGAGTTAAATTAAAAGCTTTTATGATATACAAGGACAAATATTGTTGAGTTCTTTTCGGAATATGTAACGCATATCTCCGCTCCGTTTTCGCTGAACGCGTTATAAAGAAGAGGGTCGTTTCCGTCATCAACCCTGTGAGTAAATCCGGCTTCTTTACAGAGTTCAACATATTCGTCATACTGCTGTTTATCGACCTTTGCGTTTATGTAGTAATCGTTGTTGCTCTCTTCATAATGCTCTTCGATTATTTCATCAAATTCATATTCGGGCAAAAAATATTTGAGGTCAAGCGCTTCCTGGGATTCAATACCCGTAGCACCTTCCTCGGCAACGGGGATTGTTTCCTTTTCGGTAATATCGGGAGCCGCTTTTTCGGTTTTGCCGCATGAGCAAACGCAAAGGGCAAGCAGTAAAGTGAGGAACAGTATTGAAATTTTTTTCACGGTTTCACCTCTCAGACTGTAACGCCGAACAAACGGCAGGCGTTTTCGCGGGTAATATCGATTATTGACTGCGCGTCGGTGTTACGTATTTCGGCTAATTTTTCAGCGGTAAAAGGAATAAAATCGGATGAGTTCCTCTCGCCTCTGTGAGGAACTGGAGTCATATAGGGGCAGTCTGTTTCGACAAGGAGTCCGTCATCGGGAACCATAGCAGCAACCTCGCAGGGCTTTTTCGCGTTTTTGAAGGTAACCGCTCCGCCGAGACCTATATACATACCGAGTTTCAATATCTCTTTTGCCATTTCGGCACTGCCGGAAAAGCAGTGGACTACGCCTTTCGGCTTATATTTTTTCAGCAGATTGAAGGTGTCTTCGTGCGCTTCTCTGTCGTGGATAATAACGGGCATATCATACTCGTTTGCGAGAATGAGCTGTTTTTCAAAGACTTCCAGCTGAATGTCGCGGGGTGAAAAATCATAGTGATAATCAAGGCCGATTTCACCTACGGCAACGCATTTTTCTTTATTGAGATAATCTTTGAGAATATCGATAAAGTTTACGGGCGCTTCCTGCGCTTCGTGCGGATGAACGCCGCAGGCGGCATAAATAAAGCCGTAGTTTTCGGCAAGTGAAAGAGATGTTGCGGAACTGTCAAGATCGCTTGCGCAGTTGACAACGGCGGCTATTCCTTTTTCAGGCAGAGATTCGAGGAGAACGCTTCTGTCTTCATCAAATGCTTTGTCGTCGTAGTGAGCGTGGCTGTCGAAAATTCCGTTAATCATCTGACCTTTGAGCCTTCGGGAACACCGTCGACAAAGATAACCTTGACATCGTCTTCGGCGGCATCGGCGGCTAAAATCATACCGTTGCTTTCAACGCCGCAGAGAACGGCGGGCTTTAAGTTGGAAACGACGATAACGCTCTTGCCTGTCAGATCTTCGGGTTTATACCATTTTGCAATACCCGATGCGACTGTTCTCGGCGTGCCTGTGCCGTCATCAAGTGTGAGTTTCAGAAGCTTCTTCGCCTTGGGAATAGGTTCGCAGGCGGTTACCTTAGCAACTCGCAGGTCAACCTTCGCGAAATCATCAATACCGATTTTGGCAATGCCTTCGATTTCCGCTTTTACGGGATTGACATTTTCCGCCTTTTTCTTTTCAAGTTCCGCGAGCTCTTTTTCAATATCTATTCTCGGGAAAATGATATCGCCCTTGCAGACTTTATAAGTTGCTTCCTTGCCGAACACTTTGCAATCATCCCAGGTAAAATCACCCGATATACCGAGCTGTTTGCGGATTTCGGGAGATGTGAGAGGAAGGAATGGGCAAATCAGGACAGAGATTATGCGGATTGACTCGCAGAGATTATACATAACTTCCGCAAGACGCGCCTTTTTGCTTTCATCCTTGATGAGAAGCCAGGGCTGAGTTTCATCGATATATTTGTTTGTTCTTGAAATGAACTTCCAGATATCCGTAAGAGCAACGGAGAAATTGAGGGTGTCAAGAGATTTTTCCGCCTTTTCGACAGTTTCGGCGGCAAGGGCTTTGAGTTCGTCATCAAACTCCCCTGCTTCTCTTTCCGCAGGAATTTCACCGTCAAAATATTTGAGAACCATAGCGACGGTGCGGGAAACGAGGTTGCCGAGATCGTTGGCAAGGTCGGAGTTTATGCGGTTGATGAGATTCTCATTTGAGAACTCGCCGTCGGAGCCGAAAGCGATTTCACGAAGAAGGTAGTAACGCAGTGCGTCAACGCCGTATCTGTCGGCAAGGAAAACGGGATCAACAACATTACCCTTTGATTTGCTCATTTTGCCGTCTTTGAGAAGAACCCAGCCGTGGCCGTAAACCTTTTCGGGAAGGGGCTCTTCAATGCTCATAAGAAATGCGGGCCAGTAAATTGTATGGAATCTTATGATATCCTTGCCGATAAGATGAACATCTGCCGGCCAGAATTTTTTGTAGTTTGAATCATCCTCACTGCCGTAGCCGAGAGCGGTGATATAGTTGGTGAGTGCGTCGAGCCAGACATAGATGACATGCTCTTCGTTAATCGGAACGGGAATGCCCCACTTGAACGAGGAACGGGAAACACAGAGATCCTGAAGACCGGGCTTGATGAAGTTGTTTATCATCTCGTTCTGTCTGCTCTCGGGTTCGATGAAGCCGGGATGGCTGTTGTAATAATCAACGAGCTTGTCGGCGTAATTTGAGAGTTTGAAGAAATACGCCTCTTCTCTCGCCTTCGCGACAGGTCTGCCGCAGTCCGGGCATTTGCCGTCAACCGCCTGGGTTTCGGTCCAGAACGACTCACAGGGCTTGCAGTAAAGGCCTTCGTAATAGCCCTTATAGATATCACCCTTGTCATACATTTTTTTGAAGATTTTCTGAACGGCTTTTTCGTGGTAATCGTCTGTTGTGCGGATGAACTTGTCATAACTTATGTTCATAAGCTTCCACAGACTTTTGATGCCGTCAACTATTTTATCGACATACTCCTTCGGGGTTACGCCCGCGGCTTTTGCGATATCCTCTATTTTCTGACCGTGTTCGTCGGTGCCTGTGAGGAAAAAGACATCATAGCCGCGAAGTCTTTTGTAGCGTGCCATTGTGTCGGCGGCTACTGTCGAGTAGGTGTGACCTATATGAAGTTTGTCGGAAGGATAATAAATCGGTGTTGTGATATAAAAAGTGTTTTTATCCATTTTTTTGCCTCCGTGGTTTTAAACATATACAATAATTATAGCACTTAATTTATAAATTACAAGATAAAAGAAAAAATGCGGAATCTCCCGAAGAGATCCCGCATAAACATCAATGACCTTATTTAATCTCGCTGATGAGAACAGGTCTGCCTTCCGCGACGGATTTTTTGGCGGCGAGTGCGATGAGAATCGCGTTGAGGCCGTCAACTCCGGTGGCGGGAACGGGTTTGTCTTCAAGAACTGCGTCAACGAACTGAAGCATTTCGTCTCTGAAGGACTGCATATATCTTTCAAGGAAGAAGTAAAGGGGTTTGTCGGCGACAACGCCGTCTGCGCCCATATAAACAACATTTGTGGGTGTGTCGTTTGAAGCCATTGCGGCGCCCTTGCTGCCGAAAACTTCAACTCTCTGGTCATAGCCGTAAGCGGCACGGCGTGAGTTGTCTATAACACCGATTGCGCCGTTGGCAAATTTAAGGCTGATTATGGCTGTGTCAACATCGCCCGCTTCACCTATTGCAGGATCAACAAGGCAGGTCGCGTTTGCATAGACTTCCGTGACTTCGCTGCCTGCCATAAAGCAAGCCATATCGAAATCATGGATTGTCATATCTATAAACATTCCGCCGCTGACAGCCGCATACTGCGCTGAAGGCGGTTCGGGATCTCTTGATGTGATTTTGACAATGTGAACATCGCCGATTTTGCCGTCATTTACCATTGAACGGATATTTGCGAAGTTGTGGTCAAAACGGCGGTTGAAACCGACCTGAAGCTTTACGCCCGCTTCCTTGACGGCGGCAATAACCGCCTCAACCTTTGAGGGAGTGAGGTCAACGGGTTTTTCACAGAAAATGTGTTTGCCTGCCTTTGCGGCTTCGATGGCTATATCGGCGTGTGTATCGGTTGAAGAGCAAACAAGAACCGCTTCGACCTCGGGATCGGCAAGCATTTCTTTGTAATCCGCGTATACTTTTTCAATGCCGAGTTCGGCGGCTACCTTTTTTGCGTTCTCCGCGAAAACATCGGTAATACCCACTACCTTGGCGGTGGGAACATTATAGCAAATTGATTTGGCGTGAAGAGAACCTATTCTGCCCGCGCCGATAATTCCGACTTTGAGTTGTTTCATTGATTATTCCTTCCTTTTTATAAATTAATCTGCTTTTGTTATACTATCACAATGATTTTTAAAATTCAACAATAAAGATGAAAATCAGCCGAAAAACCTTTTTTCAACCATCGCGCACAGGCAATGGTAAACTGGAACAGTAAGCTCCTGGATTTTATATGTTTCATTTTCGGGAAGTTTTATGCAAACATCGGCAAGTTCCGAGAGCGCTCCGCCGTTTTCTCCGGTTATTGCTATGGTTTTTATTCCGATTTCATTTGCGGTCTGCGCCGCTCTGACAACATTTTTTGCGTTTCCCGATGTGCTGAGCGCAAGGAGAATATCGTTTTTACAATCTGATGAATACGCGTAAACCTGCTGTGCGAACACATACTCTGAGTCGCAGTCATTGGCAAAAGCGGTCATAAGCCCCGTATGGGCGCAGAGCGAAATTGCGGGAAGACCGCCCTGAAGATGCGAAAGAACTTCGCTTTGCGAACTGGGTTTTCTTTCAAGCATAAAGCCTTTCATAAGTTCGCCGACTATATGGTCCGCATCCGCCGCGCTGCCTCCGTTGCCGCATGTAAGAAGCTTGCCGCCGTTTTCAAAACATTTTTCCATGTAATAATACGCTGTGAGAATGCTCTCTCTGCAGCAGGATAAATCCGGGCAGCGCTGTGTAAGTGAATTGAGAATATTATTCATCGGAAGACATCCTTTCATAACCGTCTGCGGCTGTTCCTATTGCCGCGTAATCGCCGATATTATCACCGAGTTCGGCGGGAACAATTCTGCATACCGAAAGCGCCTGAGGAAGCGCTTCTTTATGAAGTGTTTCGAGCATAGACGAACGCAGGAGTTTTTCGCTTCTTGCGTAAATGCTGCCGATAACAATGCATTGCGGATTCAAGATATCTACAAGAACCGCGAGACCTTCACCGAGCTTTGCGCCGCAGTTTTTGTATATTTCTTTGCTGAACTCGTCGCCGTTTTCAGCGGCTCCGGCGAGTGATTTCGCTGTTATGTTTTCAATATCGTTCTCATTTAAAAATAAAGAACTTGTTTTGCCCGAGTTGATAAATTCTTTCGCTTTCTGTTTCGCGTATCGCTCAATTCCTCCGCCCGAACAAAACCCTTCGAAAGAACCTTCTTTGCCGTAGCCGGCGGGGCCGCTTTCGGAGAGTCTTATATGCCCGACTTCCCCCGCGAGGTCGTTTGTTCCGCTGTATAGTCTGCCGTTCAGGACGAGTCCCGCGCCCATACCTGTTCCGAAGGTGAGAAAAATCATATTGTCGCATCCCCTGCCCGCTCCGAAACGGTGCTCGGCGAGAGCGCAGGCGTTTGCGTCATTCTGTAAAAAAACAGGGAAACCGAAATGAGATTTTATTATTTCGCAAACGGGAACATTATCCCAGCCGGGAAGATTGGGAGGGCTCATTATTATACCATTTTTGCTGTCAAGCGGACCCCCGCAGGATATACCCGCGGCAAGGATGTCTGTAAAAGAAGCGTTGATATTTTTCAACACTTTTTCCGCCGTTGAAATGATGTCATCGACAACCGCGCGCCAACCCCTTCCGCTGTCTGTCGCGAAGGTTATTTTTGACAGTATTGCGGCGTCATCTTTTTCTTTTGCGGAAACCGCGCATTTGGTTCCGCCTATGTCAATTCCGAGAAAATATTTCATAATTCACCCCGAAAGCAATCTGTGAATATTATAATGTATATTCCGCAGATTTACAAGCAAATCCTGCGCGAAATATATTGCAAAAAAACCGAAAATGTGGTATAATACGCAAAACGCAGCAAAGGAGGTTTTAATATGACAACTCCGATTATTGTATGGATTGCCATGCTTGAGCTTTTTGTTGTAATTGAAGCGGCAACAGCACAGCTCGTAACCATCTGGTTCGCTGTCGGAACTCTTGCGTCTCTTATCGCGGCGCTTGTCCACGCTCCCATTGCTATACAGATTGTTTTATTTGTTGTTGTTTCGGTTGTCGCGCTTTTCGCAACGAGGCCTCTTGTTCGCAAAATCACGAATACCAAAGAAGCCCGTCTCAACGCGGACCGATGTATCGGTCAGACGGCTGTCATAACCGAAACGATCAACAACATTGACGGAACGGGTATGGCGAAAATCGACGGCAAAGTCTGGACCGCGCGTTCGGCTGACGGCAGCGTTATTCCTGAAGGCACACAGGTAACGGTTGACAAAATCGAGGGCGTAAAACTCATCGTGAGTCTGTCTGCATAAGTAACACATTTTAATAATTTTAACAGTTAAAAATAAAGGAGAAAAATTATGACCGGAATTATTATTTTCATCGTTCTTGCTGTTTTTATTGCGATTATTATCATCTCAAACATTCAGATAGTTTCGCAGTCCACCGCTTATGTTATTGAGCGTCTCGGCACTTACAGCACCACCTGGGACACAGGTCTTCATGTAAAAATCCCGTTTATCGAGAAGATAGCGAAAAAGGTTTCACTCAAAGAAAAAGTCGCGGACTTCCCGCCCCAGCCCGTTATCACAAAAGATAACGTTACAATGCAGATAGACACTGTTGTTTTCTATCAGATTACAGACCCCAAGCTTTATGCATACGGCGTTGAAAATCCCATTTCGGCTATTGAGAACCTTGCCGCGACCACTCTTCGTAACATCATAGGCGAGCTTGAACTTGACAGCACCCTTACTTCACGCGACACCATCAACGCGAAAATCCGTGTTATTCTTGATGAAGCGACCGACCCTTGGGGAATCAAGGTTAACCGTGTTGAGTTAAAGAACATTCTTCCGCCCAGAGAGATTCAGGACGCGATGGAAAAACAGATGAAGGCAGAACGTGAACGCCGTGAAGCAATCCTTAAAGCAGAAGGTGAAAAGGCAAGCCGTGTTCTTAACGCGGAAGGTCACAAGGAATCCAAGATCAGAGAGGCAGAAGGTGAAAAGCAGGCTGCCATTCTCCGCGCCGAAGCCGTAAAAGAAGCCAAGATTAAAGAGGCAGAGGGCGAAGCGGAAGCCATTCTCAAGATTGAACAGGCAAAAGCTGAAGCCATCCGTCTTATCAACGAAGCAAGCCCGAAAGAAGGCTATCTCACACTCAAGAGCCTTGAAGCGTTTGAAACCGCTTCAAACGGTCAGGCAACTAAGATTATTATCCCGAGTGAAATTCAGGGAATCGCCGGACTTGCTCAGGGAATCAAGGAATCCCTCAAATAAAAATATTGAAGCAATGCGCCCTGCGGAAAACCGCAGGGCGTTTGGTTTTTTTGATATTTTAATCATTATTGCCGAGCTGAAAAAAGGCGACTGCCGCCGCTGAGGCGACATTGAGAGAGTCAACGCCGTTATGCATCGGAATACATACCGTATAGTCGCATTTCTCGATGGTAGTCCGTTTTATGCCCTCTCCCTCGGTGCCGAGAACAACGGCGAGTTTCTTTTCGGCTCTGAGGCGTTCGTCTCTTATGCCCAAGGTGTCGTTTTCAAGAGCCATAGCAACTGTTGAAAAGCCGAGCGTTCTGAGTTCCTGTATTCCTCCGTCACCCAGAAACGCCCAGGGGACCTGAAAAACGGTTCCCATACTGACGCGGATTGACCGCCTGTAAAGAGGATCGCTGCTCGCTTTTGTAAGCAGGACGGCATCCATTCCGAGAGCGGCGGCGCAGCGGAAAATCGCGCCGACATTTGTGGGATTCATAACATCTTCAAGCACTGCCACCCTTGTCGCGTTTTCGCACACCTCGGCGGCGGTTCTCAGGGGTTTTCTGCGCATACAGCAGAGCACTCCCCTTGTGAGTTTATAGCCGGTAATCTGTTCGAGGACATTCATCGGAGCGGTAAAGACTGGAATGTCTCCGCACCGTTCAATTATGCCTTTTGCCTCGCCTTCAATATGAGCGGGTTCAAGCAGAAGAGTCACGGGAATATACCCCGCGTCGAGCGCTCTGTCAATCACTTTGGGGCTTTCGGCTATAAACATACAGTCTTCAGGTTTGTCTCTGTTTAACAGCTGCCTTTCGTTGAGCCTTGCGAACGCGTCAAGACGCGTGTCTGAAAAATCTTTTATTTCAAGTATTCGAGCCATTTTGTTGTTTCAATAAATCCTTCTTTGTCGCACGGCAGATTAATCTCATTGAGGTCTCCGCCGTTTTCAATAAACTGGTTATATAATTCGGTTTTGCGCTCGGGGGTATATGTATATCCCCAGAGTCTTTTTATTTTTTCAAAATCTTCAAACGATTCATCGGGAAGCTGAACCGCGCTGCCTTTTTTGTATGGCAGAGTAATTTCCACCGTGCCGTCGGAGGATATAAAGTATTCATCCGCGAGATTAATTGCGACCCGGTTTGCTTCCTGTTCGGGATATTCTTCATCAAATTTTATTCTGGTTATCGGGAACACGGCGACCTTTGCGCTGAGCATTTCATAAACCTGAGGGCTTAAACCCGAATGCCCGTGATGAGAAATCTGGACTATATCACATTTAAGATTATCGCCGTAGCGTTTTTCGAGTTTGACGGAAGCGAGAGCGGAGGCATCGCCCGGAATGAAGATTTTTGTGTTCTCAGCTTTGACGGTGACAACGCAGGAACTGTCGTTGAAATCGGTTATTTTTTGCGGGTAAATATCTTCATGTGTAAGAAGAACATCTATTTCGAGATTGCGGATATAAAACCTCTGCCCCGCGTGGATTTTGATTTTATCGGCAGGGTGTTTTTCGAGAGCGTAAAACAGTTTTTTCGCCAGAAGTTTTTCTTCTCTGTTCCAGCCGTCGTCGGGATAATTCTCCGAAAGAAGGTTGGAATAAAAGCCCTCGATAATTACATCATCGCAGTTGTATTTCAGGAAATCGAAAAGCTTGCAGATGTGGTCGGAGTGAGCGTGAGTTATGAGCCAGCCTGAGATTACGATTTTCTGCCCTTCGGGTGTGCGCTCGCGCATAAACTTATGGATGCGGTCATTGTCGTTTATCTGAAAATAATGCCCGCTGTCAACGACAAAGAAGCTGTAATCGCTGCATTGAATAAGAAGACACATTCCGCAGTCAATCATTGAGTGGTCATTTTCAAAGCAGTAAAATTTCGTGTCACAAAGCTTTTCAACGGCTTGTTCTTTAAACTGCGGAAGGCAGACGTTTTCCTGCACGGTAACGCACAGCGAGCGGTCGCAGGGAGTGTGATACACCGTAAGTGTTATATCGTCTTTTGTAAATGTAAAAAAACTATTGCCGTAAAGATTGTTTGAGAAAATCTTTAAAAAACCGTCTGATTCAACAGCGGAAAGCCAATCGTTCAGTTCGGCTTCACCGACATTTTCATAGTATTTCAGATAACAGTTTTCACGGCAGTCATATATTTCATTATTGTCATCGCGGAAAGGGGTGATACTGTCAAATAAATTCATATTAAATCCTTTATAACGAAAAGGGCGCCGGCGGCGCCCTTAACCTGTTTTATGATTATTATTCTTCGATTACAGCTTCAACTGCTTCTTCCTCTGCTTCAAATGATTCTTCGACTGTTTCTTCAACGGGAGCTGCGATTTCCTCAACAGGTTCATCATCCTTTTTGCGTGAAAGGATAAGGTTTGTGATGATGCCGAGAATAAGAGCGCAGGCAACTTCGGTAAGAGTAACTTTGCCGAAGCTCATTGACATTCCGCCGACACCTGCGATAAGGATAACGGAGACCACGAAGAGATTCTTGTTCTGGTCGAGGTCAACCTTCTGAATCATTTTAAGACCGGATACGGCGATGAAACCGTAAAGGGTTACGCAGACACCGCCCATAACGCAGGAGGGAATTGTTGAAAGGAGTGTTACGAAAGGCGCTACGAAGGAAGCGACAATCGCAAGCACCGCGGTAGCAAGGATAGTAACTACCGATGCGTTGCCTGTGATGGCGACACAGCCTACGGATTCGCCGTAAGTGGTGTTCGGGCAGCCGCCGAAGAATGCGCCGACCATTGAGCCTACGCCGTCGCCGAGAAGAGTATTGTGGAGACCGGGATCTTCAAGAAGATCTTTCTCAATGATGGAGGAAAGGTTCTTATGATCCGCAATATCAACTATCATAAGAGAAGCATTTCCTGCCGCTTTGCCGATTAATGTAAAGCAGGTTGCGACAATGTAGCCTGCCGCGATACCGATGATAAACGGAATAAGCTTAGACATCTTTTTGCCGAAGACGGAGCAGATCATAACAGTGAAGAGTGTGACAAGTGCGCAGATAAAGCCTACAGCGCCTTTTGTTGTCATAACAAAGCCTTCATCTGTGTAAGCAAGCATATCGCCTATGGCATTGCCCGCAAGTGAAAGTCCGATAATAGCAACTGTGGGGCCGATAACAACCGCGGGCATAAGTTTGTTAATCCACGCAACGCCTGCCGCTTTGACGACAAGGGCGATTACAACATAAACAAGGCCAGCGAAGATCGCGCCGAAAATGAGGCCGAGATATCCGACATTCATTGATGATGCGCCTGCGAACGCGGCGAACATTGAGCCTATGAAAGCGAACGACGAGCCGAGGAAAACGGGGCTCTTGCATCTTGTGAAGAGCAGATAAACAAGTGTGCCTACGCCTGCGCCGAAAAGAGCGGCCGACTGCGACATTCCGTTGCCGACTATTGAGGGAACGGCTATTGTCGCCGCAAGGATGGCAAGCAACTGCTGAAACGCAAAGATAATCAGCTGCCCTGCCTTGGGCTTGTCTTTGATGTCATAAGCGAGTTTCATATATTTATACCTCCAAAATAAAATACACCGTTATTTCTGCCAGATTGAGACGCTTGTTTCATCATCGTAAGGCGGGATTCTGACAACGATGACTTCGCTTCTGGCCGTGGGAACATTTTTGCCTACATAATCTGCAACTATCGGGAGTTCCCTGTGCCCTCTGTCTATCAGGACGGCGAGCTGGATTTTCGCAGGTCTTCCCATAGCGATAACAGCCTCCATCGCCGCTCTTGCGGTTCTGCCCGTGTAGAGGACATCATCAACAAGTATGACGGTTTTGCCTTCAACGGAGATTTCAGGTTCAGATGACTTTGCCGTGCGGGCGATATTCTGCGCCAGGTCGTCACGGTAGTTTGTTACATCCAGGAAAGCCGTTTCGACATTGACACCGAGCGCTCCGACTTTTTCGGAGAGAACCTGCGCCAGCGCCGTTCCCCTGCTTTTAATTCCGATTATGCATAAATCCGTATCGCCCGGATTGCGCTCGACAATCTCGTGAGAGATTCTCGTAAGCGAGCGGTTGACGGCGGAAGAGTCCATAATATATGATTTAAACTCCATTTTTACCCCCGATACAACAAAAAAGCGGTTCCTGCCGTTCGGCAAGACCGCATAACTGCATTATAATCATCTTGCCGGCATCTCTGTGCCATCTTAAAGACTTTTTACGAAAAATATTGTATCACGGCAGATATTGTTTGTAAAGATGTTTTCTGCAAAAACATACACAAAATGTTGCGGTTGCATAAAGTATGCGATTGCTTTATAATATTAAGGAATACGTTTCAATTATTATTATGAGGTTTTCCGGCGATGAGTGAAGAAAAGAAAGCGTTATTAATCGTAAATCCCAAATCTGGAAAAGATAAGACAAGAGCCAATCCGATGAATGTTGTTGACAAGCTTTCATCGGCGGGATATGTGTTTACCGTCAGGAACACAACCTGCGCGGGAGACGCCACGAACATTGTAAAAGAATGCGGTCCCGAACACGACATAATTGTATGCTGCGGCGGCGACGGCACATTAAACGAGGTCATCAACGGAGTTATGCAGCTTGAAAAGCGTGTTAAAGTCGGCTATATTCCGATGGGTTCAACCAACGACCTCGCTAACACGATGGGTATCCCCTCTGACCTTGACAAGGCGACTGCTCTTATTTGCGAAGGCCGCACGAACGGTTATGATATAGGTATGTTCAACAACAAGTTCTATACTTATATCGCATCGTTCGGCACGGGCGTTGATATGTCATATACGACGCCGCAGGTGCTTAAAAACCTTTTCGGTCACGGCGGATATATGCTTAACGCATTCGTTCTGAAGCTCGGTCATAATATCAGAAATATAAAGCCCATTCACGCGCGTTTTGAATATGACGGCGGAGTAATAGACGACCACTTCTTCCTCGGAGCCGTTTCAAACTCCACAAGTGTCGCGGGTATTTTCAAATTCGACGAAGACGATGTAAAACTTGATGACGGCGTTTTCGAAGTGCTTCTGGTTCGGAAAATCAAGAGCGTTACCGACGCGTTTGCAATGATAGGCAAAATCGCAAGACGCGATTATGACGGCGATTCACTGATCTATCTCAAAACGAAGAGCGCCAAATTCACTTTTGACGAGCCGATTCCCTGGACCCTTGACGGCGAATTCGGAGGCAATGTTCAGGATGTTCATATTGATATTCTGCCTAAAGCGCTTGAAATATTCTCAATGGAAAACAAGATGTTCTTAGGCGATGTGGCTCAGCCTACTTTCGTTCGTGAAGAAAAGGGAAAGAGGAGACGTTTCTTCAGAAGAGACAAGGTTGAAGAGGCTCCCGTTGAAGTTCCGTTTGACGAACTCGAAGAAACAGTTGTAGTCGATGAGGATGTTACGGAAGAAACTCCGCAGCAGGAAAAACCTGAAGAAGAAAAGCCGAAGAAAAAGTGTTTTCTGAAAAGGGATAAAGAAACCGAAGAAGACAGCGGAAGCGAAGAAGAGGCAGCCGTTGAGGATGAAAAAACCGAAACGGACGAAAAAGAATAATTTTTAAACCGTATCTGCATTTTGCCGATACGGTTTTTTGTTGTTTTCTCACAGTCGGAAAATGTAAAAATCGTGCGGATATCAGCCATCCGTCCGAAATCGCGCGGGTGGCTTTTTTGCGCGTGCGGACATATTACACAAAGTTTTTTGGAGATTATTATTTTCTTTGTAAAATGTGTTATTGACATATGTCAATAATGATGTATAATGTATGTGTAAACTCAGTTTGTATATTTGAATAACAATATCTTGTTACATTATTGGTTAAGTTCGGAGGACACGATATGGCAAGACCCCGAAAAAGCAGGTTTATCTGCTCATATCCGCACAACATCGGTTTCCGTCCTTACGGCGACTACGCGGATACGATTGAACTCGCATTTGACGAGTATGAAGCGTTCAGGCTGATAGATACGCTTGAATATACCCAGGAGGAATGCGCAAAGCAGATGAATGTAGCGCGCTCGACTGTTGCTTCGATTTATGAGAGCGCGAGAAACAAAATCGCAGATTCGATAGTCCACGGCAAGGCGATAAACATACACGGCGGAGATGTTACGCTGTGCCCATACAGTTCGATGTGCTGCGGAAAATGCGGAAAAAAGAACTGTAAAGATTGCAATAACTGCCCGAAAGGAGAAAAAATATGAACGACAACAGAAATGCCTGGAGAAACTTCAACAAAGGCGTATGGTGCGACGACATCAATGTTTCCAACTTTATTAAAATGAACTACACCGCTTATGACGGTGACTCATCATTTCTTGAAGGACCGACCGAAAGAACCAAAAAAGAGATGAGCCGCGTTCACGAGCTGCTTGTTGCGGAAAATGAAAAAGGCGGCGTTCTCAATGTTGACACATCAAAGGTTATAACAATACTCTCCCACCCCGCCGGATATGTTATTGACAAAGACACCGACATAATTGTCGGTCTTCAGACTGATGAGCCTCTCAAGAGAGGTGTTTCTCCTTTTGCGGGAATACGCAGTTCCGTTCAGGCCTGCAACGCTTACGGCTATGAAATGAGCGACAAAATCAAGGACGAGTTCACATACAGAACAACACACAACACCGGTGTTTTCCGCGCATATACAGAAACTATGAAAAAGGCAAGGCACGCGGGTATTCTTACAGGTCTGCCCGACGCCTACGCTCGCGGAAGAATAATCGGCGATTACCGCAGAATCGCGCTTTACGGTATGGATTTTCTCATTGAGAAAAAGAAATATGACAAAGACAAGCTCGGCGAAAAAGAATTCCTTGACGACGAGACAATCCATCTGCTCGAGGACCTCGCTAAGCAGATAGAGTTTATGTATCAGCTCAAAGAACTTGCGCTGCTCTACGGTTACGATATTTCAAAGCCCGCTGTGAACGCTTTTGAGGCGATTCAGTGGCTTTATTTCGGCTATCTCGGCGCGGTAAAGGAACAGAACGGCGCCGCGAACTCCATAGGCAGAATTGCGGAGTTTATGGATATTTATATTGAAAGAGATCTTAAAGAGAATACTCTCACCGAGCAGAAGGCGCAGGAACTTATTGACGACCTTGTTATCAAACTCCGTCTTGTCCGTCATCTGAGAACTCCCGAATACAACGACCTGTTTGCCGGCGACCCCGTATGGGTAACTCTCGCGCTTGCGGGTGTTACAAACGAGGGCAAGCATATGGTCTCAAAAACAAGTTACCGTGTGCTCAATACACTCTACAATCTCGGTTCATCCGCCGAACCGAACATCACGGTTCTGTGGTCCGAGAGACTGCCCGAAAACTTCAAGAAATTCTGCGCGAAGGTCAGCATTGACACCGATTCGATTCAATATGAAAACGATGATCTTATGAGAAGAATGTATGGCGACGATTACGCCATTGCCTGCTGTGTTTCCGCTATGAAAATGGGCAAGCAGATGCAGTTTTTCGGCGCAAGATGCAATCTCGCGAAAATCCTTCTTATGACCTTGAACGGCGGCAGGGATGAAATCGCGGGAGATCAGATTGCTCCCGAAGGAGTTGCTTTCGGCGACGAAGTTCTCGATTTTGACAAGGTTTACACGGAATACAAAAACTACCTGAAATGGCTCGCGAAGCTTTATGTGAATACGATGAATATAATTCATTATATGCACGACAAATATGCTTACGAGAGACTTATGATGTCGCTTCACGACACGGATGTTGAAAGACTTATGGCTTTCGGCGTTTCGGGCTTTTCGGTTGCGGTCGATTCGCTTTCGGCTATCAAATACGCCAAGGTTTATCCCGTCAGGGACGAGCGCGGACTTATTACGGATTTTGAAATCAAGGGGAACTTCCCGAAATACGGCAATGACGATGACAGAGTCGATTTAATCGGCAAGGATCTGATTGAATACTTCTACCGCGAACTGTGCAAGACTCCCGCATACAGAGGTGCGAAGCACACGCTGTCGATTCTTACGATTACATCCAACGTTATGTATGGCAGAAAGACAGGTTCGACTCCTGACGGCAGAAAAGCGGGCGAACCCTTTGCGCCGGGCGCGAACCCGATGCACGGAAGAGACGCGGAAGGCGCGCTGGCGTCGCTCAATTCGGTCGCGAAACTTGACTACGCCTGCTGCAGAGACGGTATTTCAAACACATTTTCAATCACTCCCGACGCGCTCGGAAAGAACGAGGACGACAGAATTGTTCATCTTGTCACTATGCTCGACGGCTACTTTCTGCAGGACGCGCATCACCTCAATGTAAATGTTCTCAACAGAGAAAAACTTGTCGCGGCGATGAACGACCCGACGCTTTACCCCTCGCTGACAATAAGGGTTTCGGGTTACGCCGTTAACTTCAACAAGCTCACGAGAGACAAACAGGAAGAGGTTATCGCGCGCACCTTCCACCACGCTATGTGATATGGCTGACATTCACTCTTTTGAATCCTTTGCCGCGCTTGACGGAGAGGGCATAAGATACGCGGTGTTTTTCACGGGCTGCCCTCTGAGATGCGTTTACTGCCACAATCCCGACACATGGCATAAATCCGGAAACGATATGACTGCCGAAGAGGTTTTCAATAAAGTCAGGCGGTTCAAGCCGTATTTCAGGAACGGCGGAGGCGTCACATTTTCGGGCGGAGAGCCGTTGCTCAACAGCGAATTCATTAACGGGATTTATCCGATGCTGAAAAGCGAGAATATCGGCTATTGCGTTGACACTTCGGGAAGCGTTGCCCTGACGGACGATGTAAGACAGGCTGTTGACAACGCGGATATGATTATTCTTGACATAAAGTTCTGCGACAGTGAAAAATACAAAAAGTTCACCGGCGGAGATATTGAAAAACCGCTTACTCTCGGTAAATATTGCTCCGGAAAAGGCAAACGGCTTGTGCTGAGAACGGTTGTTGTTCCCGGTATCAACGACACGGAAGATGAAATTGAAAAATACGCAAAATATGTTATTGAAAACGGGCTGATATTTGAAAAATATGAATTGCTCGCTTTTCACACGATGGGTTTTTTCAAATATGAGAATCTCGGAATCGAAAATCCGCTCGCTGACACTCCCGCGCTTGAGCCGTCAAGGCTTGATGAATTGCAGAAGCATCTTGATAAAACTCTGAAAGTTATCGGAGGATAAAATGTCACTTTTTGATAAACTGCTTGAATACTCCGTTCGGGATGTTCTTCCGATGCATATGCCCGGCCACAAGAGGCGGGCTGTTGATGATGTTCTTCCCTACGGAATTGACATAACCGAAATCGACGGATTTGACAACCTGCATAACAGGCAGGGTATTCTCAAAGAACTGGCCGACAGATGCGTCGCTTTACGGGGCGCGGGCTGCGCGTTTCCGCTTGTGGGCGGTTCGACGCTCGGAATACTTTCCGCGGTTTACTCGCTGACAAAACCGGGCGATACGGTTATTATCGCGAGAGGCTGTCACAAAGCGGTTTATCACGCCTGTGAAATAAGAAATCTCAATGTTAAATATATTTTTCCCGAAACGGATAAAAACGGTTTCTTTTTAAGCGTTACACCACAGAGCATTGAAAAGGCTCTTGAAGAAAACCCCGCCACGTCGCTTGTGATTATCACTTCGCCGACTTACGAGGGAGTTATAAGCGATATAAAAGAGATATGTAAAATCGTTCACGGACACGGAGCAAAGCTTTTTGTTGACTCCGCTCACGGTGCTCATCTGGGCTACTACGAGGGTTTTGCCGCCGACGCTCTTTCTTTGGGGGCGGACGCGGTTGTGGAATCGCTTCACAAGACTTTGCCCGCTCTGACTCAGACAGCGGTTCTTTATGTCAACGACAAGTCGTTATACGGCGATATTGAACGCGCTCTTGACATTTTCGAGACCTCCTCCCCTTCTTATGTTCTGCTCGCCTCAATTGACAGATGCATCAGTCTGCTTGAAGAAAAGAAAGAAGAATTGTTTTCGCAATACCGCAAGGCTCTTGATGAATTTGACGACGCTGTAAAAGGTCTGAAAAATCTTGAAATATATGCGCGTAACACAAATCTAAACTGTTTTGATTACGACAGAGGAAAGATTGTTGTTTCGGGCATCAAAGCGGGAATCACGGGCAGTGAAATCGCTGATAAACTGAGAAATGATTATAGAATTGAAGTCGAATCGGCGTATGGCTGTTATGTTATATGTATGACATCCGTTTGCGATGATGAGAGTTCTCTGCGGAGACTTGCGGACGCATTGATTGAAATTGACGGCGAACTTGAAAGAGCAGGAAATTCCGAATCGTTTGTTTTTTTATGTCCTGTTCCGGAAATTAGAATGAGTCTTTCACAGGCTATGCAGTCAAAAGGCGAATATGTTAACCTCAAAAACGCAGAGGGAAGAATCTCAATGCAGTATATTTATGCATACCCGCCCGGAATACCAGTAATCGCGCCCGGAGAGGTGTTTACGACCGAAATAATAGGATGTATTGATCTGCTTGAAAAAAACGGCACAAAATGCATTACGGCGGGCAGTGACAATATTTCGACGGTAAAAGTCTGCATTTAATTGACATATTATTATTACGGTGATATAATACATTTGTAAATCAGTGAGGCAACTCACAATTCTATATTTAAGGAGTCCGTTATGAAAAAGACAAACAGAATAAAGACCATTGAAACACGCGACCTTTCAAAGAGCGTTGTCAAAGGCGGATGCGGCGAATGCCAGACTTCCTGCCAGTCGGCTTGCAAAACCTCCTGCGGCGTTGCAAACCAGAAATGTGAAAACAAGAACTGAGTAACAAAGATTTTGCCCGTCTGCCGTGGGAACACACGGTCGGCGGGCTTTTCTCTCGGAGAACAGTATGATTCATCAATACAAACTTAACGGATACAACATAGTGATAGACACGGCATCGGGCGCGGTTCACAGCGTTGATGATGTGGCTTATGACGCAATCTCGATGTTCGAAAACAGCACGCGGGAGGAAATCACTGACGCGCTGCTGAAAAAGTATTCGGACGAGCCCGATGTTACAAGAGAAGAAATAAACGATCTGCTTGACGATATTCAATATCTCAAAGATGAAAAGAAGCTTTTCACAAAGGATATATACGAGGGGCAGGCATTTAATCTGAAAATGCACAATCCCGTTGTCAAAGCGCTTTGTCTGCATGTTTCGCACGCCTGTAATCTCAACTGTGAATACTGCTTCGCGGCGCAGGGTAAGTATCACGGTCAGAGTGCGCTTATGAGTTTTGAAGTCGGTAAGCAGGCACTTGATTTTCTAATTGCCAATTCCGGAACGAGAACCAACCTTGAGGTTGACTTTTTCGGCGGCGAGCCGCTTCTGAATTTCGATGTTGTGAAACAACTTGTCGAATACGCGAGAAGCGTTGAAAAAGATCACGGAAAGAATTTCCGTTTCACGCTGACGACAAACGGTGTTCTCATTGACGATGATGTTATTGATTTCTGCAATAAAGAATGTCACAATGTTGTTCTTTCGCTCGACGGCCGTAAAGAAATACACGACGCGAAACGCCCGACTCCTTCGGGCGGAGGCTCCTATGATCTTATCCTGCCGAAGTTCAGAAAACTTGTTGAAGCGCGGGACGGCAAGGGCTATTATATGCGCGGAACTTTTACGCACGCGAACACGGATTTCACAAACGACATTTTCCATATGGCAGACCTTGGTTTTACAGAGCTTTCAATGGAGCCGGTTGTTTGCAAACCTGAAGAGCCTTACGCCCTGACGGAAGAAGATTTGCCTGTTCTGCTTGAACAATATGAAATTCTCGCAAAAGAGATGATAAGACGCAGAAAAGCGGGCAACGGTTTCACATTTTATCACTATATGATAGATTTAAAGGCGGGACCTTGTATTTACAAGCGCATTTCGGGCTGCGGCTCGGGCACGGAATATATGGCCGTCACTCCGACGGGCGACCTTTACCCCTGCCATCAGTTTGTTGGTGACAAAAATTATCTTATGGGTAATGTTTTCGACGGCGTTACCAACGAGGATATCCGTTCGCAATTTGCCGCCTGCAACGTTTACTCACGCGAGGAGTGTAAAAACTGCTGGGCGAGACTTTACTGCTCGGGCGGCTGCGCGGCTAATTCATACCACGCGACGGGAAGTATAAACGGAGTGTATAAATACGGCTGCGAGCTTTTCAAAAAGCGTATGGAATGCGCAATTATGATGGAAGTTGCTAAGGAAGATGAGTGATTTGAAAATAACGGCGCTTGTCGAAAATACGGCAAGCGGTAATCTCAAAGCGGTTCACGGGCTGTCTTTTTATATTGAAACTCCGAAGCATAAGATTCTTTTTGATTTAGGCCCGAACAACACCGTTTTTGAAAACGCAAAAAAGAAAAATGTTGACCTGAGCGCCGTGGATACGGTTATTATCTCGCACGGGCATTTTGATCACGGCGGAGCTTTGAAGGAATTTCTGAAAGCAAATGACAGCGCAAAAGTATATATTCAGAAAACGGCTTTTGAGCCTCATTACTCGAAAGCGCTGTTTTTCAGAATAAATATCGGACTTGACAAGAGTGTGATGAATAATCCGAATGTTGTTCTTCTTGACGGTGACTGTGTGATTGGCGAAGAGTTGTCTCTGTTTGTTTCAAAGGTTCCGGACACACTGCGTTCGGATGCGAACAAGGCGCTGCTGACAGGCAGAATACCCGATGATTTCAGACACGAACAGAATCTGCTGATAAAAGGCGAAAGAACAGTTCTTATCATGGGTTGCGGGCATTCGGGAGTAATCAGCATTCTCAAAAGCGTTCCCGGCGCAAAGCCGGATTACTGCATAGGCGGTTTTCATGTTTACAATCCTGTAAACAGAAAAACCGTGCCAGTCGGTCAGTTGGAAACGCTGTCTGAATCATTAAACGATTACGGGGATATTGAGTTTTACACCTGCCATTGCACAGGGACAAAGGCATATAAGTATCTGAGCGGCAGACACAGTAATATTCATTATATTTCGTGCGGAAAAGAAATTGAAATCCGAAATTAATTATAAAAGGAGAAATCGGTATGGATAAAACGGCTCTTTTCAATCTTTCTTACGGCGTGTTTTTACTCTCAACAAAAAACGGCGAAAAAATAAACGGCTGTATAACCAATACGGCAATGCAGGTTGCATCCTCACCCGACAGAATTGCCATAGCGT
>CADAER010000033.1:0-7911 GCA_902787025.1 Oscillospiraceae bacterium
ATGACAAAGAAAAGATAAAAATACAAGTAATGATAAAAAAATTTACAAATATGTAAAATTTATACAACATTTGTGAAAAAGCGGAAAATCCAAAAAGGTCAGGAAAAGTCAAAAATTGAAGAAAAACGGAGTAATCGTGAGATAACGCCCTGTTTTATGCGGAAATCAAGGAACGACAATTCGAATTTGACCTTTTTTGACTTTTGACCTTTAAGCGCGGATAATCTATAATCTGAGCAAAGGTCAAAGAAAGTCAAAATCAAATTACAAAGGAGATGATATTTATGAGTCTGAGCAGTGAAATAGCGAATATTCTTATTGACATGCTCGATGTGAACGGTTCGGCTGAAATACAGAGAAACGAACTTGCCCAGAGCATAGGCTGTGTGCCGAGCCAGATAAATTATGTTATCTCCTCGAGATTCACTCCCGAACACGGCTACATTGTGGAGAGCAGACGGGGCGGCGGCGGATATATCAAAATAACGCGGGTGAACATAAGCGCCCCCGATATGATAATGCACGCGGTAAATTCGATAGGCGACAGGCTTGACAGTATGAGTTCGCGGGCCTTCATCGTGAATCTCGCCCAGCAGAATTACATTAAAAAAGACGCGGCGGAAATGATGCTGTGCGCCGTCAGCGACAGCGCTCTGAGGCCGGTTGAACCGGAAAAACGGGACGAGGCGAGAGCGTCGATACTCAAGCAGATGCTTCTGTGCGCCGCAAGGAAAAGTTAAATAACCAAACGAAAGGATGATATATTATGTTATGCCAGAACTGTGAAAAAAACGAAGCGACCACCCACATCAAACAGATTATAAACGGTGAGATGAGCGAAACTTACCTTTGCTCGGACTGCGCTAAACTGCTCGGAGCGAACGATATGTTCTCGGATTTCAATCTCAATTTCTCGGAATTTTTCGGAAACTTTTTCGGCGATATGCTCCCCGCTCACACGAGGACTTCGGCGCTGAAATGCCCGAGATGCGGCTGCACCTTCGACGACATTGTAAAAAGCGGAAAAGTCGGCTGCACGGAGTGCTACACGACTTTTTACGAAAAGCTTCTGCCCTCGCTGCAAAGGATTCACGGCAAGCTTCAGCACGCGGGGAAAATAAGCGCTTCCGCCGATTTGCAGGATGAGGAGGAAGAACCCGCGCAGACTGTTGAGCAGACCGAAGAAAAGAGCGACAACACCGAAAAAATCTCCGCTCTGAAAAAGGCGATGGATGAAGCGGTAAGCAAACAGGACTTTGAGGAAGCGGCGAAAATCCGCGATGAAATAAAAGAACTTGAAGGAGGCGAAAACAAATGAAGTGGTATAACGAAAAAGGCGAGCAGAGCGATGTTGTTATAAGCACGCGCATAAGGCTCTCCCGAAATCTTAAAAACTACCCCTTCCCCTGCCGCCTCAACGCACAGGCGAAAAAAGAGGTAAGCGAAAAAATCCGCGTAGCACTGAGCGACGGCAAGAACGGCGATTTCGGCTTTATCGATATGAGTATGCTGACTAAGCCGCAGGCGATTTCGCTTGCCGAAAGGCACCTCATCAGCCCCGAATTCACATCCTGCGCCGAGGGCAGCGCGCTTATGATTACAAAGGATGAGTCGGTAAGCCTTATGCTCTGCGAGGAGGACCACATCCGCCTTCAGGTTATCAAGCCCGGACTTGCGCTTGAGGACGCATACAATGAGGCGAGCAAGATTGACACGGCGCTTGACGGCAAGTTGCATTTCGCGTTTGACGACAAGCTCGGCTATCTCACTCAATACCCGACAAATCTCGGCACGGCGATGAAGGCGTCGATTATGATGCATCTGCCCGCGCTGACAAGAAGCGGAAAAATTCCGCGTATCGCCTCCACTGTTTCGAAGCTCGGACTTGTTCTGAGAGGCAGTTACGGCGAGGGCTCGAAGCCGCTCGGAGATATTTATCTTCTGAGCAATCAGATTACACTCGGCATAAGCGAGGAAGCGGCGATTACAAATCTCAAGTCGATTGCCTCGCACATCATTGAGCAGGAGCGCACATCGGCGAAGGAACTCGCGGAAACGATAGGCGAGCAGGACAGAATCTTCCGCGCGCTCGGTCTGCTGAAATACGCGAGACTGCTGACAAGCAGGAATTTTATGGAGCTTATTTCGCTTGTCAGGATGGGCGCGGCGACGGGTGTGCTCGAAATACCGATTGAAAAGATTGACGACCTGATTATCAACATGCAGCCCGCCACGATAAGCGCGGCGAACGCGGACGCGGAGGATGTCGCGAAACGCGATAAAATAAGGGCTCAGGCGGTCAGGGAAGCATTTGAAGATGTGAGATAAAATCAATATATAAGACAGTTCCCCGTTCACGGCAGACAGAACCGTGCGCGGGGAATTTATATTTGTATATGACATAATCAATATAAAATACAGCGAAATATAAAATAATTTTTATAATTTTTCAGTTTACAAATTATTATATAAGTGATAATATATTTTTTGGCAATTTTTTATTTAATCTTCACAGGAGGAATAAAAATGGCAAGAAAAAAGCAGACCATGGACGGCAACAACGCCGCTGCGTATGTCAGCTACGCGTTCACGGAAGTTGCCGGCATCTACCCCATCACCCCTTCAAGCCCCATGGCGGATTATGTTGACCAGTGGAGCGCACAGGGTAAAAAGAACATTTTCGGCACAACCGTAAAGGTAGCCGAAATGCAGTCCGAAGCAGGCGCGTCGGGCACTGTTCACGGCTCACTCGCGGCAGGCGCACTCACCACCACCTACACCGCTTCTCAGGGCCTTCTTCTTATGATTCCCAACATGTATAAAATCGCGGGCGAACTTCTGCCCTGCGTTTTCCATGTTTCCGCCCGCACGGTCGCGTCACACGCACTTAACATTTTCGGCGACCATTCGGACGTTTACGCCTGCCGTCAGACAGGTTTCGCAATGCTCGCAGAGACAAATCCGCAGGAAGTTATGGACCTGGGCGCTGTCGCTCACCTCGCTTCCATCGAAAGCAGAGTTCCCTTCATCAACTTCTTTGACGGTTTCCGCACCTCACACGAGATTCAGAAGATTTCTCTCTGGGATTATGAGGACCTCAAAGAGATGTGCAATATGGATGCTGTCGAAGCGTTCCGCAAGCGCGCTCTCAACCCCGAGCGCCCCGTAATGCGCGGCTCGCACGAAAACGGCGACATCTTCTTCCAGCACCGCGAGGCCTGCAACAAGTATTATGACGCGGTTCCCGCCATTGTTGAAGGCTATATGGACAAGGTCAACGCCAAGCTCGGCACAGACTACAAACTCTTCAACTACTACGGCGCTCCCGATGCGGAACGCGTTATTATCGCGATGGGTTCCATCTGCGACGTAGCGGAAGAAGTTATCGATTACCTCACCGCAAAGGGTGAAAAAGTCGGTCTTGTCAAAGTCCGCCTTTACCGTCCGTTCTCGGCTGAGAAGCTTATTGAAGCTATCCCCGCGACAGCGAAGAAAATCGCTGTTCTTGACAGAACAAAAGAGCCCGGCTCACTCGGCGAGCCCCTTTACCTCGATGTTGTTACCTCGCTTGCAAAAGCGGGCAAACTCATCCCCGTTATCGGCGGCCGTTACGGTCTCGGTTCAAAAGATACTCCGCCCGCAAGCGTATTCGCGGTTTATGACGAACTCAAGAAAGACGCTCCCAAGGCGCAGTTCACAATCGGCATTAACGACGATGTTACCGGCCTTTCACTTGAAGAAGTTGCCGCTCCCAACACAGCTGCGGAAGGCACAATCGAGTGCAAATTCTGGGGCCTCGGCGGCGACGGCACAGTCGGCGCGAACAAGGACTCCATCAAGATTATCGGCGACCATACCGACAAATATGTTCAGGCATATTTCCAGTATGACTCAAAGAAAACAGGCGGTATCACAATCAGCCACCTTCGTTTCGGCGACAAGCCCATCAAGAGCCCCTACTACATCAACAAGGCCGACTTCGTAGCCTGCCACAACCCCTCCTATGTTGAAAAGGGCTTCAAGATGGTAAACGATGTTAAACCCGGCGGCGTATTCCTTATCAACTGCCAGTGGGATCCCGCTGAGCTTGCGACTAAACTCAACGCGGAAGCAAAGAGAATCATTGCGAAGAACAATATTCAGCTTTACACAATCAACGCCATTGACCTTGCCGCAGAGATAGGTCTCGGCAAGAGAACAAACACCGTTCTTCAGTCCGCTTTCTTCTCACTCGCCAACGTTCTTCCCAAAGAGGAAGCAATCGGCTACATGAAAGAGAAAGCCCAGAAGTTCATGAAGAAGGGCAAAGAAATCGTTGAAATGAACGAGAAGGCAATCGACGCAGGCGCAGACGCTCTTGTTAAGATTGACGTTCCCGCAGACTGGGCGAACGCTGTTGACGAAGCTGCCGCTGTTGTTGAAAACGGCCCCGCGAAGCTTGTAAAACAGGTCAACAACATTATGAACCCCGTAGGCAGCATGAACGGCGACTCGCTTCCCGTTTCAGCGTTTATGGATCACGTTGACGGCACATTCGAGCAGGGCGCTTCCGCTTATGAAAAGCGCGGCGTTGCTGTTACCGTTCCCGCCTGGGACGCTTCCACCTGCGCGCAGTGCAACAAGTGCGCTTTCGTATGCCCGCACGCAACTATCCGTCCCTTCGCCCTCAACGATGAAGAGGCAGCCGCGGCTCCCGCTCAGGCAAGTCTCGCAGAAGGCAAAATCAAGGCCAAGGGTATGAAATATATCATGAGCGTATCTCCCATGGATTGTATGGGATGCGGCGTATGTATCGGCGTATGCCCGACCAACTCGCTCAAGATGGTTCCCAGAGAGACTCAGGACGACCAGCAGGAAGTTTTCGACTACATGGTAGCGAATGTTTCAGACAAGGGCATTGCAGGCACGGACGCAATCAGCAGCCAGTTCAGCAAGCCTCTGCTTGAGTTCTCAGGCTCCTGCGCAGGCTGTGCGGAGACTTCTTACGCACGCCTTATCACCCAGCTCTTCGGCGACAGAATGTATATCTCGAACGCTACAGGCTGTTCCTCAATCTGGGGCGGTCCCGCGGCGACATCACCCTACACCGTAAACAAAGCAGGCCGCGGCCCCGCATGGGCGAACTCCCTGTTTGAAGACAACGCCGAGCACGGCTACGGCATGTATCTCGGTCAGAACGCAATCCGCAACAGCCTCATCGAAAAGACAAAGGCGCTCCTTGAAGTATTCTGCACAGACGAAATCAAGGCAACTGCAAACGAATACCTTGCCACTCTTGACGACGGCAAAGCCAACGCAGCAGCAACAGCAGCTTATGTTGCCGCACTTGAAGACGGCAT
Organism: Oscillospiraceae bacterium; assembly: GCA_902787025.1. Classification (GTDB taxonomy): domain Bacteria; phylum Bacillota; class Clostridia; order Oscillospirales; family Acutalibacteraceae; genus CAG-177. The sequence continues at coordinate 5,340 of CADAER010000033.1, forward strand.
TGTTGAAGGCTGCAACTGCCCCGGCTGCACACTCGCGAGAGAAATCGTCGCAGAGAAAGAATACCTTGCCAAGAAGAGCATATGGATCTTCGGCGGCGACGGCTGGGCTTATGATATCGGCTTCGGCGGCGTTGACCATGTTCTCGCATCCGGCGAAGATGTAAACATCATGGTATTTGACACAGAAGTTTACTCCAACACAGGCGGACAGGCATCCAAGGCTTCCAACATCGGTCAGGTCGCTCAGTTCGCGGCGGCAGGCAAAGCGGTTGCGAAGAAGAGCCTTGCCGAAATCGCTATGAGCTACGGTTACGTTTATGTTGCTCAGATAGCCATGGGCGCCGACAACAACCAGACAATCAAAGCCATCACCGAGGCTGAAGCATATCACGGTCCTTCAATCATCATCGCATACGCACCCTGCGAGATGCATTCAATCAAGGGCGGTATGGTCAACTGCCAGGCAGAGATGAAGAAGGCTGTTGCCTGCGGTTACTGGAATATGTTCCGCTACAACCCCGCTCTCAAGGCGGAGGGCAAGAATCCCTTCATCATTGACAGCAAAGAGGCAACAACAAGCTACCGCGACTTCATCATGAACGAGGCCCGTTACTCCTCGCTTACACGCTCCTTCCCCGAGCGCGCAGAGGAACTCTTCACGAAGGCTGAAGAGACCGCGGTTGCGAGATATGAGCATCTGCTTCGTCTCAAAGACCTTTACGCTCCCAAGGGCGAATAATCAAAGCGCATAACAAATTACCCCGCTGTGAAAACAGCGGGGTTTTGCTTTGGCACATTTATATATTGTATATATTAAATATCTTTAAACAAATAGATTATAATCTTGAATATAGTTTTTTAATGTGATAAAATTTTTAAAACTATAAAATGGGGAGGTATGCGGATGGTTCTTGACAGTAAAAACGGGCTTGACTCTGCGGAACTGCGCGCTGCCCTTGAAAAATCGCTTGAGGGCAAAACACTCAGCCGCGTTCTTATTCTTCCGCCCGACTACACTCGGCTTTATTCCGGCGCAGGCAAAATCACCGCCGCGTATTACGATATACTCAAAGACAAATGCGAAATAGACATTATGCCTGCTCTGGGCACTCACGAGCCGATGACGAAAGAGGAATGTCTCGCGTTTTTCGGCGAAGGCGTGCCGTTTGAGAAAATCATTGTTCACAACTGGCGCAAGGATGTTGTGAAAATCGGCGAGGTTCCCGCTTCCTTCGTTTCGGAGGTTTCTGAAGGACTTGTAAACGACAAGATTGATGTTGAGGTCAACAGACGCATTGTCGAAGGCGGTTACGACCTGATTATTTCAATCGGTCAGGTAGTGCCTCACGAGGTTGTCGGTATGGCGAACTACTCGAAGAACATCTTTGTAGGCTGCGGCGGCAGCAGTATGATAAACTCATCGCATATGCTCGGCGCGTTCTACGGACTTGAGCGCATTATGGGCAAGGATTTTTCGCCCGTTCGCAAGGTTTTTGACTACGCTCAGGAGCATTACCTCGCAGACCTGCCGCTTATGTATGTTCTGACAGTCACGACCAATGAGGGAGACGAGACTTTCATACACGGACTGTTTATCGGCGACAAACTCGGCAACCAGCGTTTTCTTTTTGAAAAGGCGGTTGAGATGAGCCAGGAATTGAATCTGATTCATCTTAAAGAACCGATTAAAAAGGCGGTTGTTTACCTTGAACCGCGTGAGTTCAAGAGCACCTGGCTTGGCAACAAGGCGGTTTACAGAACAAGAATGGCGATAGCCGACGGAGGCGAGCTGATTATTCTCGCGCCCGGTGTCCGCAAGTTCGGAGAGGACGACGCGAACGACGCGCTCATAAGGAAATACGGATATGTCGGACGCGAAAAGGTGCTTGAGCTTACCTCCGCAAACGCGGATTTACAGGAAAATCTTTCGGTGGCTGCGCATCTTATTCACGGCTCATCCGACGGCAGATTCTCAATCACCTACTGCACGAAGCTTCTTACAAAAGAAGAAGTTGAGGGCGTGGCTTTCAAATATATGCCGTATGACGAGGCTGTCAAAAAATACAACCCCGATGAACTGAAAGACGGTTTCAGGACTCTTCCCGACGGCGAGGAAATCTTTTATGTCAGCAACCCGGCGCTGGGTTTGTGGACAGTCGGATAATCAACAGAAAGGACTGTTTTTAATATGAAAAAATCAGACATAGGTCTTATAGGTCTTGCGGTTATGGGCGAGAACCTTGTTATGAATATGGAGAGCAAGGGCTTCACGGTCTCCGTATTCAACCGCACAACCGAAAAGGTGGCAAAATTCGTTGAAGGCAGAGCGAAAGGCAAAAACATTGTCGGCACATACAGCCTTGAGGAGCTTGTCGCTTCGCTTGAAAAGCCCCGCAAGGTAATGATGATGATCAAGGCAGGCAAGGCCGTTGACGACACAATTGAGAGCCTTATTCCCCTGCTCGAGGAAGGCGACATCATAATTGACGGCGGCAACTCGCATTTTCCCGACACGATAAGACGCACCGAATATGTCGAGAGCAAAGGGCTTCTCTACATCGGCACAGGCGTT
>CADAER010000033.1:7947-30837 GCA_902787025.1 Oscillospiraceae bacterium
CCGGCGGTTCAAAAGCCGCGTGGGAGAGCGTAAAGCCTATATTGCAGGCTATATGCGCGAAGGTTGAGGACGGCTCTCCCTGCTGTGACTGGGTAGGCGAAAACGGCGCGGGCCATTTTGTAAAGATGGTTCACAACGGCATTGAATACGGCGACATGCAGCTTATATGCGAAGCTTATCAGCTTATGCGGGATTTGCTCGGTATGAGCGACGATGAAATGCACGATGTATTTGCGCAGTGGAATGAGGGTGAACTTGACAGTTATCTTATTGAAATCACCCGCGACATTCTCGCATATAAAGACGAAGACGGCTCGCCGATAGTTGAGAAAATACTTGATACGGCAGGTCAGAAGGGAACTGGCAAGTGGGCAAGTATCGCCGCTCTTGACGAAGGAATTCCCCTCACCCTCATCGGCGAAGCGGTATTTTCACGCTGCCTTTCCGCCATCAAAGAGGAAAGAGTCGCCGCTTCAAAGGTATTGAGCGGCCCCGAAATCAAATTTGAGGGCGACAAGGCACAGTTTATAAAAGACATCAAAGACGCGCTTTACGCGGCGAAAATCGTTTCATACGCGCAGGGTTATACACTTATGAGAGCGGCGGCGAAAACCTACGGCTGGAATCTCAACTACGGCGGAATAGCTCTTATGTGGAGAGGCGGCTGCATTATCAGAAGCGTGTTCCTGGGCAAAATCAAAGAGGCTTACGACAGCAATCCCGAGCTGAGCAACCTTCTGCTCGACCCCTATTTCAAGGACATAATAGAAAAGGCTCAGGCCGGCTGGAGAAGAGTATGCGCGACCGCTCTCGCAAACGGAATTCCCGTTCCCGCGATGACTACTGCGCTCAGTTACTTTGACGGTTTCCGCTGTGAGAGACTTCCCGCAAATCTGCTTCAGGCACAGCGCGACTATTTCGGCGCTCACACCTATGAGAGACTTGACGCTCCGAGAGGTCAGTTCTTCCACACCAACTGGACGGGCGAGGGCGGAGACACAGCCGCCACGCAGTATAACGCATAAGGAGTAAAAACTATGCTTAACATTAAAAAAGATTACACCTGGGCTCTGGTAGTTCCGACAAGTATGGGCGTTCGCATCTGCCCGCCCGACGGTCAGCCCGTTGCGTCAAGCAACCTGTTTATGATGCAGGCGACAAGCGCTGAGACAAATGTTGCGAGCATTTCGTCTTATCTCGGTCTGCCGGTAAAGGTTCTTACGACTTTTGTCGAGGGCAGCCCGATTGCCGATTTCATCAAGCGCGACCTTCGCTCAAGAGGTATGGCTTATGAAGGCAAGGATGTTCCGCAGGGAGGTCCCTGGGGCTACCGCCACCAGTTCAACATAGCGGACAGCGGCTACGGCTCACGCGGACCGAGAGTCTGCAACGACAGAGCGGGCGAGGTCGGCAGAACGCTCAATGTTGAGGATTTTGACGTTGACCGCATTTTCGGCACTGAAGGTGTGGCTGTGCTTCATCTTTCGGGTCTTATAGGCGCGCTTTCTCCCGAGACCGGCAAATTCTGCCTTGAACTCGCGAGGGCGGCTAAAAAATACGGCACGCTTATTTCGTTTGACTTAAACTACCGCGCGACCTTCTGGAAAAACAGAGAAGAGGAACTTCGCGAAATCTTTACCGAAATCGCTTCGATAGCGGATATTCTCGTCGGCAACGAGGAGGATTTCCAGCTCTGTCTCGGCATTCAGGGTCCCGAAGCGGGCGGAAAAGACCTTGCCTCCAAAATTGAGGGCTTCAAGGGAATGATTAACTGCGTGCGCGAGAGTTTCCCCCACGCTTCTGTTTACGCGACAACCCTTCGTCAGGTTGTGAACGCGAACACCCATCTCTGGGGCGCGATTATGTTCTGCGAGGGCGAGTGGCAGGTTGTTGAGCCGCGTGAAATCAGAGTGCTTGACCGCATAGGCGGCGGCGACGGTTTTGTCGGCGGTCTGCTTTACGCCATTCTCAAAGGCTGGGAGAGCGAGCAGTGGATTCAGTTCGGCTGGGCAACCGGCGCGCTTGCGACAACATTTTTAACCGACTACGCACAGCCCGCGGACGAAGACATGGTCTGGAGCGTATGGAGCGGAAACGCGAGAGTAAAGAGATAAAAAATCAAGCAGGAGAGAAATCTCCTGCTTTTTTGATGAAAAAACGGGCTTGCAGTGCAAGCCCGTTTGCTTTTGTTCAATTACTGTTCTACTTCGTAAACGCTGACCTTTTTGCGGTCTTTGCCCATACGCTCGAATCTGACTGTGCCGCTGACTTTCGCATAGAGAGTGTCATCAGAGCCGATGCCGACATTGGTGCCGGGATGGATGTGAGTGCCTCTCTGGCGAACGAGAACGTTGCCCGCGAGAACAAACTGACCGTCAGCTCTTTTTGCGCCGAGTCTCTTGGATTCGGAATCTCTGCCGTTACGGGTTGAACCCATACCTTTTTTATGAGCAAGAAGCTGAATGTTTATTTTAAGCATTACTTTACACCTCCGTAAATTACTTTAATGTTTTCGGGATATTCCTTTGCAAGTTCTTTTATATGCAGTTTAAAACCCTTCAGAACTGTCTGAACCATATCGGAATCTTTTTTGACCTTGAGTTTTATGCTGCCGTCTTCCGCGCTTGCGTCGGCGTCCGCTTTGATAATATCGGTTACGGTATTCGCAGTCATAAGAGCGGCTGATGCAACCGCTGCACAAACTGTGTCTTTGCCGTAATCGTCATAATCTGCGTGACCTGTTAACGAAAACCCCGAAATGTTTTCACCTTTGATAAAGAATATAACCTTTATCATTTTACTTACGCATTGATAGCGGAAATTTCAACCTTTGTGTAGGGCTGTCTGTGACCCAGCTTGCGTTTTTCGTTTTTCTTGGGTTTGTAAGTAAATACAGTTACTTTCTTCGCCTTGCCGTTCTTGACGACCTTTGCGGTAACTGTTGCGCCCTTGACATAAGGAGCGCCGACGGAGATGCCGTCATCTGTGCCGACTGCAACAACATTGCTGAATGTGTAGTCGCTGTTTTCTTCTGCGTCAAGCTTTTCGATATAGACCGTGTCGCCGGGCTCTACCTTATACTGCTTGCCGCCGGTTTCGATAATTGCATACATGGTGGTTTTTTCTTCCTTTTTTTAAGACTCGCTATGTGAGGCACACCAAGTGTTTTCGGGCATAACAAGCCCGCCCCTGATAAGCGGCGTAAAGAATTATAGCACAGCAGTCAAGCCGTGTCAAACATTTTTTTAATAATATAATAAATTATTTTATATTATTCTGAATTTTCGTGGCCGTGACGGTGTTTTTCATAAGCATTGTGATTGTCATGGGTCCAACTCCGCCCGGCACGGGGGTGATTTTCGAGCAGTGCGGAGCGACATTTTCAAAATCAACATCACCACAGAGTTTGCCTTCGCCGTTGCGGTTTATGCCGACATCTATAACTACGGCGCCTTCTTTAACCATATCGGCGGTTACGAGTTTCTGCTTGCCTACGGTGGCAACAAGGATATCCGCCTGCTTTGTTATTGATGATAAATCCTTTGTTTTCGAGTGGCAGACGGTAACTGTCGCGTTACGCTCCATAAGCATTATTCCCATAGGTTTGCCGACTATGTCGCTTCTGCCGATTACGACTGCGCGTTTGCCTTCAATCTCAACACCAGCGACATCGAGCATACGGATAACGCCCGCGGGGGTGCAGGGAACGAGCTGAGCTCTGCCGAGTGAGAGTTTACCGACATTTACCGGATGGAAGCAGTCAACATCCTTTTCGGGCGAGATTGACTCGATTACCGCGAGTTTGTTTATATGCTTCGGCACGGGAAGCTGGCAGAGAATGCCGTTCACCGCTTCATCGGAGTTGAGTTTTTCAATTAAATCAAGCAGTTCTTCTGTTGTTGTTTCCTCAGGCAGCGCGTATTCAAGCGACTTTATGCCGACTGTTTCGCACGCCTTTTTCTTATTGTTCACATATACTCTCGACGCGGGATCGTTGCCTACAATAATTACCGCAAGGCAGGCTTCGATTCCTTTATCTTTGAGGGACTGAACCTCTTCTCTTATTTCTCTGAATGTGAGTTCCTGTATTTCTTTGCCGCTGATTAATTCCATAGTTCAAACCTCCCCTTGATCGCTGTTATCTTCAACTGCGGTTTCGTCTGCCGGCGGTGTTTCCGAAGCCGGCGCCTCCACTGCCGCGGCTGCCTTCTGTTTTTTCAGTTCTTCCTCAAGGAAGAAATCTATGCCGTCAATCGGCTTCGGGTGCTTTGTGTATTTTACGGTGAGCGCGATAAGAAGCACAAGGCAGACAAGCGCGAGCACCGCGGAAAGCAGCTGAGAGACTCTGATGTTGGTGTTCGCTATATAAAGACTGTCTGTGCGCAGGCCTTCGACGACGGCTCTTTCGGCGCCATACCACACACCGTAGCAGAGAGCCAGCTGACCGCTGAACTTTCTTGCCTTCTGGCAGATGATATAAAGCACGATAAAGCCTAAAATGCACCAGATTGATTCATATAAAAATGTCGGGTGAACGAAGCCTGTCGGGTTTACTTCCATTCCCCTCGCCGCCAGCTCCGCCTGATTTGCGAGCAGATAGTTCTGCACCTTTTCGCTCGTCATACCCCAGGGCATATTTGTATTTATGCCGAAGGCTTCCTGGTTTGTGAAATTCCCCCATCTGCCTATACCCTGCGCCAGAAGAAAACTCATCGCGATAAGGTCAAGCAGGTTGAAGAAATTCATTTTGCGGACTTTGCAGACTATGACAGCCGCGGCTACGCCGCCGATAAGGCCGCCGTAAATCGCTAGTCCGCCGTTCCATATTTTTATAATTTCACCGGGATTTCTGCCGTAGTAATCCCATTGTGAAAAAACATAATAGAGTCTCGCGCCGATTATTCCCGCGACAGTGCCGTAGATGAGGACATCAATCATTTTGTCGATGCTCATTTTCCACACATAAGCTTTTCTGCCGCCGAAAAGCACGGCGAGAGCGAAGCCGAAAGCGATGATGGCTCCATACCAGTGAATTGTGATTTCGTGACCGAAGATGCTGAACTCGGCGAGGATTGAAGCCACGTTGAAGCTGACGGGATGGTTGAAGCCCTTGAAAATTACGGTTGTGTAATCTGACATTTTACTGCTCCTGTGAGAGAGGGTTGATTATTGAAAGGGCGCTGTATGAGTTCTTGAGTTTACGCAGCCTTCTGTTAACTCTTTCGAGCGTAAGCTTGCGGCACGCGTCAAGTTCGGCAAACGGCTTGCAGCCGCCGAAATGAATGCTCATAAGGTGGTTCGAAACGATTTCAATATCGTTATACATTTTAACCATACTGCCGTAAAGTTTGCGTTTCGCTCTTTCGAAATCGGCGGGATCGAGTCCTGTTTTAACCGCTTCGGAAACCGCTTTGCGGATAATTTCCGCGGTCTGCTCGGGATCCTTGCTGGTGCCGCCTATCATACAGCAGGCATAGCCGAATCCGTTGAAGAACTCGTTGTAAAAGCCCATATCAACAAGCCCTTTTGAGAGCAGGTCATTGAAGAGAGGCGAGGTTTTGCCGAACAGTATTTCAAGCATAATCTGCGAGGCGAGTTCATCCTCGAGGCTTACCTCGGGAGTTTTTCTGTCTTCCTTATATCCGAGGAGGAACTGCTTCTGCGCTACGGAAAGACTCTCTTCAACAAGAGGCTTCACGGGTTTGGGCGATTCGTAAACGAACTTGCGCTCGATTTTGCTGCCGCCTGTTTTTTCAAGGTGTTTGTCGGCGACGGCGAGAACTTTTTCACAGTCCACATTGCCGCAGATGCACAGCACCATATTGTTAAGGTTGTAGAAATTGCGGTAAAGGTCATAGAGAAGATCGGCGTCGATTTTCGCTATTGATTCCTGCGTGCCCGCTATATCTATGCGGACGGGATGTTCGTAATAAAGAGCGGTGAGAAGGTTGAACATAACCTCCCAGTCGGCGAGGTCCTTATACATTCTGATTTCCTGACCGATTATGCCCTGCTCCTTTTCAACTGTTTCCTGTGTGAAATACGGCTTCTGAACGAAGTCGAGCAGTATGCCGAGAGACTCTTCAAAGTTCTCGTTGCAGGAGAAGAGATAAGCCGTGCGGTCAAAGCTGGTGTAGGCGTTCGCCGAAGCGCCGGTTTTCGCGAACTGCTCAAAGGCGTCGAGCTCCTCGCCCTCAAAAAGTTTATGTTCGAGGAAATGGGCTGTGCCTTCGGGAATTGTTTCAAATGTGCCGTCCGCTTTTTTAACGCTAGTATCTATTGAGCCGTATTCGGTGGCAAAAATCGCGTAGGTGGTTGAATATCCGCTTTTAGGCATAATATAGATATTAAGCCCGGATGAGTGCTTCGCGTGAAAGACGCTTTCGCCCAGAAGGTCGTTTCTGTATTCTTTAAGCTTCATCTTTTTCACCCTCCTGAGCGCTTATCATATAAGCCGCTTCAAGTTTGATATGCTTTGCGGCGGCGCAGATTTCTTTCTTTGTAACCTTTTCGAGCAGGGCGACTTTTTCTTCGGGAGTGCAGAGCGTTTCGTCGGTAATCTGAGTTGAATACCAGCCGCAGATGGCGCCGGGGTTATCCATACTGAGCCAGCGCTCGCGCATACCCATAACGGACGCTTTTATGTCATCGTCGGTGAAATCGCCGTCGCAGACAGCTTTCAGCTGAGCGAGAATTTCATCCGTTGCCTTTTTCTCGTTTTCGGTGTCAATGCCGCAGTCAACCATAAGAAGACCCTTTTCGGATATGAGTCTTGCCCAGCAGTAATAGCACAGGCTGAGTTTTTCGCGCACATTGAGGAAGAGTTTTGAGTAAACGTTTCCGCCGAAGATATCAGCCGCGAGAACATATGCGGCGAAGTTGTCTTCCTTATTCTTTTTGCCTGTGCGGAAGCCTAAAACAAGCTTGCCCTGATTTACGGGGAACTGCTCTTCGACACGGCGGAATTTGCCCGGTCTTGTGCGGAATTCCGTTGTGATTTCCGCGGGCTGTCTTTCTATTTTCGAAAAGCCTTTTTTGAATATTCTCTCAACCTGTCTGCAGTCGTCGCTGCTTACGCAGGTAATGAGAAATGTGGCGGTTCTGAGAAGGTTCTGCCACGCTTCATATAAATCTTCGGGAGTGAGGGCTTCGATTTCCTCTTTTGTGCCGTAGATTCTTTTGCCGAAAAGTTCATTGCGGCACTGGATGCTTACGCACTTTTTCTGCGCGTAGGTGCGTTTGTTGTTTATTTCCTCCTCTATATCCTGCAGGAGAAAGCGTCTTTCTTCATCGACGATATCGCTTTTGAACGCTCCCTTTTTCACATCGGGATTAAACAGCATACCGCTGATGAGTTCGGCGCACTCGGCTGTGATTTTTTCTCCGCTTTTGAGCGCGAAACGGTCGTCGATACAGGAAATCTCGAGGTCGAGCATCTGCGCTTCGCCTTTTTTCGAAAAGCCCGCCGCTATGCTCGCTCCGTAAAGTTCATCGAGCTTGCGGTTGAGTTTTACAAAATCGGGATATTTTTTGCAGGAGTGTTTGAGCACCTTTATAAGCAGCGCGTTCGCGCTGAGATTGCCTGTCATCGGCACAACCATAGACACGCCGATGAACGCGGATTTGAATCTGTCAGTCTGCACGGTGCAGATACGGACCCCGTCCGCTATTGTTCTGACTTTCGCCATAAAGCCATTCCCCTTCTCTTTGAAATGTTAAATGTCGTTTTCGGTTAAGTTTTCGTAAGATTCCCTCTTGATTATGAGTTTTGCTTTGCCGTCGCGGACGGTTACCGCCGCGGGTCTGGGAATTCTGTTGTAGTTTGACGCCATTGAATAGTTGTATGCGCCTGTAGAAAGAACGGCGAGAATGTCGCCCGCCTCAACCTGCTGAACGGGAGCGTTTTCCTGAATCAGGTCGCCGCTCTCGCAGCATTTGCCCGCTATTGTGGCGGTAAGGCTTCTTTCCTCATTTGCCTTGTTCGCGCATAAAATTTCGTAGGATGACTGATAGAGAATGTATCTCGGGTTGTCGCCCATACCGCCGTCAACGGATACATAAGTGCGGATGCCGGGTATTGTCTTTACGGCGCCGACGGTATAGAGAGTGAGTCCCGCGCTGCCGACTATTGAGCGGCCGGGTTCGATGAGGATGAAAGGCACCTTCACACCGAGTTCGGAGCAGCACTCTTTGACGGTTGAAGCGACGCTCTTCATATATTCGGAATACTCTATCGGTTCATCGCTTTCGAGATATTTGATTCCGAAGCCGCCGCCGAGATCGAGTTCATCAAGCTCGACGCCTGTTTCGTTCTTGATATCGGCGTAGAATTTGAGCATAACCTTTGCCGCGAGTTCGAACGGACTTAATTCGAAAATCTGCGAACCTATATGACAGTGAAGGCCCGCGAGGTTAATGTTTTTGTAAGAGATTGCGGCTTTTACGGCCTGCATCGCCTCGCCCGTTTCGAGAGCGAATCCGAATTTCGAATCTATCTGACCTGTTCTGATGAAATCGTGGGTGTGGGCGTCGATACCGGGCTTTATTCTCATAAGAATATCTGCGGTAACGCCTTTTTCTTCAGCGATTTTATTAAGGAGTTCAAGTTCGGTTAAATTGTCAACGATAATTCTGCACACACCCGCATCAAGAGCCTGTGTAAGTTCCGCGGCTGTTTTGTTGTTGCCGTGAAAATAAATCTTTTTCGCGGGGAAGCCCGCCGAAACAGCGGTATAGAGTTCGCCGCCCGATACGACATCGAGACCGAGGCCTTCCTCGTTGCAGATGCGGCACATTTCCTTGCAGCAGAACGCTTTGCTCGCGTAGAGCACAAGGCCGTTGCCGCCGTAATTGTCGTCAATGGATTTTTTGTAAGCGCGGGCATTTTGCCTTATCTGCTCTTCATCGAAGGCATAAAGAGGCGTGCCGAACTCTTGTGCGAGCGAAACCGTGTCGCAGCCGCCGAGAGTCAGATGGCCTTTTTCGTTAATATTGATACAATCGGAAACAAACATTGTATCTCTCCTCTCAATTATTCCCCTCTTTCTTATTACACACACTTATTTAAGGGAATCTTCGATTATCTGTTTCAATCTGTCGGCACCCGCGCCCGTGACGGATGAAAACTCCGTTTTTTCAATACCGGGGTAATCCGCGAGTTCCGTCTGCAGATTTTCGCGGCGGGAGTTAAGCTCGCCTTTGTTGAGTTTGTCGCATTTTGTCAGAGCGACAGTAAAGTTGAAACCGCTCTCGCTTAAGAATGACAGCATTGTCATATCGTCGGCCGTGGGAGGGTGGCGCATATCGATGAGCACTATGACGAGCGCTATATTGCGGTCTGAATTGAAATAGCCCTCCATGAGCCCTGCCCAGCGCTTTTTTTCGCTCTCGTTGCGCTTTGCGTAGCCGTAGCCGGGAAGATCGACGAAATTCACGCCGTCGCCCTTATAAAAATTGATTGTTACGGTCTTGCCCGGCACGGAGCTGACTCTCGCCAGATTCTTGCGATTGAAGAGTTTGTTTATCAGCGAGGATTTGCCGACATTGGAGCGACCCGCGAAAACAATTTCGGGTAAGGTCGAGGGTTTCAACTGCTCCGCTGTGCCGCAGGAAGCCGTGTATTCGATGTTGTTGAATTTCATTTTACTGAGTAATGCCCGTTCTCGAGCCCTTTCGTTTTTTTTTTTTTTTTTTGCCTTCCTTGACGGGTTTTTCCGCTTTCATCTGCCAGCCGTCATCAGCGAACGCCTCGCTCCACACCGTTTCCACGGCGGAGGCGGGAACAAATTCGACATTTGACTTGACGGCGTCGTCAACCTCGTCGAGGTCGCTCATATTATCGGAAGGGATAATCACCTTTTTGACTCCCGCGCGGTATGCCGCCATTGATTTTTCTCTGAGACCGCCTATCGGAAGCACTCTGCCGCGAAGTGTGATTTCACCTGTCATCGCGACATCGCCGCGCACCTCAGTCTGTGAGAGAGCGGAGAGCAGAGCCGTTGTAATCGTGACACCTGCCGACGGTCCGTCTTTGGGAACAGCGCCTTCGGGGAAATGAAGGTGGATATCCTTGGTTTTATAGAAATCGGGATCGATATTGAGTTTTGACTTGCGCGCTCTTATGCAGCTTATTGCCGCCTTCGCGCTTTCCTGCATAACGCTGCCGAGCGAGCCTGTGAGTTCGAGTTTGCCCGAGCCGTCAAGGACTGCACATTCGACAGTCAGCATCTCGCCGCCGACGCTCGTCCACGCGAGACCGTTTACAGCGCCTATCTGGTTTGCGAGAATCATATCGTCGGGCTTGTATTTTACGGAACCCAGCAGCTCATAAAGATTCGCGGGTCTGACGGTGAGTTTTTTGCCGCCGTCCGCCTTGTTGACAGCCGCCTTACGGCATACGGCCGCTATCTGCTGTTCAAGTTTGCGGACACCCGCCTCACGGGTATAGCCGTCGATAATCGCGTGAATCGCTTCATCGGTGATTCTGAGGTCGGTCGATTTAAGCCCGTGTTTCTTCATCTGCTTTTTGACAAGGTGGTTTTTCGCTATGTGGAATTTTTCCTCGTGGGTATATGAGCCGAGTTCGATAATTTCCATTCTGTCCTGCAAAGGCGCGGGAATATTGTCGCGCAGGTTGGCTGTTGTGATAAACAGAACCTTGCTTAAATCGAACGGCAGTTCAATGTAGTGATCGCGGAAGGAATTGTTCTGCTCGGGATCAAGCACTTCAAGGAGGGCGGATGTGGGATCGCCCTTGTAATCTGCCGAAAGCTTGTCAACCTCATCAAGAAGAATAAGAGGATTTGACGAGCCTGCTTTCTGCAGGGCGTCGATTATTCTGCCGGGCATTGAGCCTATGTATGTTTTGCGGTGGCCTCTGATTTCAGCCTCATCCTTGACACCGCCGAGTGAAATGCGGACATATTTTCTTCCCATCGCTCTCGCTATTGAGCGGGCGACTGAGGTTTTGCCGACGCCGGGAGGACCCGAAAGGCAGATAATCTGACCTGTTATGTCGGGTGAGAGTTTACGCACCGCGAGCAGTTCGATAATTCTCTTTTTAACCTTTTCAAGCCCGTAGTGGTCATCGTCGAGCACCTTGCGGGCGTGGTCGAGGTTGAGATTGTCTTTCGTGTATTCTCCCCACGGGAGTGAAAGGACTGTTTCGATATAGTTGCGCTCGACAGCCGCTTCGGGCGACTGCGGCGAATATTTTTCGAGCCTCGCGCAGGATTTGAAGAGTTTTTCCTTGACCTCACCGGAGGCTTTCATATCGAAAATCTTGTCACGGAAACCTTCAATCTCGTTTTCCTCGGTATTGCCTAGTTCCTCGTTTATGGCGTTCAGCTGCTCGTGCAGGTAGTATTCGCGCTGGTTTTCGTCAATTCTGCTCTGGACCTTATCCTGAATCATCGCCTCGAGACCGAGAAGTTCTATCTCGCGTTCGAGAAGAACGCAGACATCCTCAAGCCTTTTCACTGGGCTCAAATTCTCGAGAATAATCTGTCTGTCCTGATATTCGAGCATAATGTTGCCGGCTATGAAATCGGCAAGCTTGCCTGGGTTCTCGGAATTGAGAACGGTCGAGCTGATGTCGGCGGGCATCTGCGGAGCGACATCGGAATACTCCGCGAAGAGGTCCTTGGTTCTGCGGACAAGCGCTTCAATATACGCTTTCGTTACTCCCCTGACAGCCTTTTCGGGTATTTCCTCGCAGACTGCGGAGAGCATACGGCGGTCGCTTATGACATCACAGAGCCTCGCGCGGCGGATGCCTTCGACGGCAACGCGCACGGGACCGTTTTCCCTGCCCGAGATTTTGAGAATCTGCGAGACGGTAGCGATTACGCCGTATTCATAGAGGTCTTTCTGTTCGGGTTCCTCAACCTTTATATCTTTCTGGGCGACGAGGAAGACCTCGCGCGATGAACTGCTCATAGCCTTTGTCACGGCCGCTATTGACTTCTGTCTGCCGACATCGAAATGAATAAACATTCCCGGGAAGACGACAAGCCCGCGCAGCGCCACCATAGGCAGTAAAGATGAGAAATGCTTTTCGTTATCCATATATATTCCTTTCAAAACAGGATAAAATCAAAATAATTATCCATTTTAATAATGGCTTGTAATTATATATTATTTTTTTATTTGAGTCAATAGTTAAAACGCCGAAAAAGAAAAACCGGCAGATTTCTCCGCCGGAAAACCACTGTTTTCATATTCCGGGATTGCTCTGAATGACTTTTTGCGCGAGTTCGGATAACTGCTCCATACTTTCAAGCCTGCCTATCTCATTGCGGAAGGCGGCTGCTCCTCTTATGTCGCGGATATACCACGCGGCGTGCTTTCTCGCTTCACGCATACCGATATAGTCGCCCTTGTAATCGCAGAGCCGTTGAATATGATTAAGCATAACGCGCATTCTCTCTTCGAGAGGCGGTTCGGGAAGAATATTGCCCGTTCTGAAATATTCGTTTATCTGGGCGAACACCCACGGTCTTCCGAGGGCTCCCCTGCCGACCATAACGAGATCGCAGCCCGTGTTTTCGAACATCGCTTTCGCGCTCAGCGCACCGTCAACATCGCCGTTTCCGATGACGGGAATTTTTACGCTTTCTTTTACCTGCCTGATTATGTCAATGTTGACGGGAGGGGCATACATCTGCGCTCTTGTTCTGCCGTGAACGGTTATTGCGGACGCTCCCGCGGCTTCGCATCCCTTCGCGAGTTCAACCGCGTTTACGCTGTTTTCATCCCAGCCCGAGCGCATTTTTACGGTAACAGGCAAGGAAATTGCCTTTACACATTCCGCCGTTATTCTTTCGGCGAGTTCAGGATTTTTCATTAGGGCGGAACCGTTGCCGCTGTTGACTATTTTCGGAGCAGGACAGCCCATATTGATATCAACAATGTCGCAAGTAAAGCTTTGAGCCTTTACAGCAGCCTCCGCCATAGTTGACGGATCGGAACCGAAAATCTGAATTGCGGCGGGACGCTCTTTTTCGGAAAGAACCATAAGTGCTCCCGATTTGCGGTCGTGCATTGAAACGCCCTTTGAGCTTACCATTTCACTGACGACATAGGCGGCCCCGTATTCAACGCAGAGTTCGCGGAAAGCCATATCCGCTACTCCCGCCATAGGGGCGAGCGCGGCGTAACCGTCAATATTCACATTACCGATTTTTATGACTTTTCACTCCCTTCGCTGTTTTCTGCGGATATATTACCATAATCTCAAAATAAATACAACTTTTATAATAAAAATGGTGAAAAACCTCCAATTATGTGTTATAATTATTTTTTGAGGTGATTTGTTTGAAAATTCTTGTTCTCGACGGCAACAGCATACTCAACCGCGCGTTCTACGGAATCAAACTGCTGACTACCAAAGACGGCAGATTCACGAACGCGATTTACGGTTTTCTAAATATTCTTTTACGATTAAAGGAAGAAACCAGCCCTGATGCGGTGGCGGTCGCTTTTGATGTCAAGGCACCCACCTTCCGCCACGAAATGTATTCGGGTTACAAGGCGAACCGCAAGGGAATGCCAGATGAACTCGCGCAGCAGTTGCCCGTTCTCAAGGAAATTCTTTCGGCTCTCGGTTACAAGATTGTGGAACAGCCGGGCTGGGAGGCGGACGACATTCTCGGCACACTTTCAGCCGCCTGCCCCGATGACGGCTTCTGCTATATCGCCACGGGAGACAGGGACTCTCTTCAGCTTGTAAGCGACAGGGTTAATGTTCTGCTCGCCTCGACCAAGATGGGAAGGGCGCAGACCGTGAAATACGACACGGCAAAAATAAAAGAGGAATATCTGACCGAGCCCAAAGGGCTTATTGACATAAAGGCGCTTATGGGCGACAGTTCCGACTGCATACCGGGAGTCGCGGGTATAGGTCAGAAAACCGCCGGCGAGCTTATTGAAAAATTCGGAAATATTGAATATATTTATGACAACCTTGACAGTCTCGACATAAAAGACGGTGTGCGCGCCAAACTCGCGGCGGACAAGGATATGGCTTTTTTAAGCAAGGATCTCGGCACAATCCGTCTCAACGCTCCGGTTGACACCGATTACAGTTCATACATCCCCGCCCCAGCGGACACTTACGAAGTAACGAGGATGCTCACCGACCTTGAAATGTTCAAGCTTATTGAGAAGCTCGACCTTCCGCAGGCGGCGCCGAGAACCGAAAATGTTGTGAAGACGGAAGACGCGCCGAAAATGGAACTTTACGAGGCGGACGACACTGAACTGTTTCTCAATACGCTGAGAAAAAAAGGCGAGGCGTATTTCATACTTAACGGCGATGTATTTTACTTTTCGACGGAAAACGGAGTTGCCTCCTGCTCCCCTCTCAACCTGCTTTACGCGGGCTTCTGCGAAGATTTTCTGTTTGACAAAACGATTAAAAAATACACATATAACGCGAAGCAGATTTACCGTTTCGGTATAGAAAACGGTTTTGAGGTAAACAATATCTGCGGAGACGCGATGCTGAGCGCTTACCTGCTTAACCCGTCCTCTGGCAATTACTCTGCGCAGAGACTTCTTCAGGAATACGCGGGCGTTGACAGGCATGATGACATTGAAGCATCCGTTCTGACGGCGGCTTACCTGCCCGCACTTTTCAAAGTGCTTGAAAAGCAGGTGGATGAAAACTCGCAGAGACGTCTGCTTGAGGAGATTGAGTTGCCGCTCTCGAGAGTGCTGGCATCAATGGAAATCACGGGATTTGAGGTTGATCGCAAGGGTATTTACGAGTTCGGTCAGATGCTCGATGAAAGAATCGAGGAGCTTGTTAAATCAATATATGAACAGACGGGCTGCGAGTTCAATATAAACTCTCCGAAGCAGCTCGGCGAGGCTCTTTTCGAAAAGATGGGAATACCTTCAAAGAAGAAGACAAAGAGCGGTTACTCGACAAGCGCCGATGTTCTTGAGGGGCTGGCGGACGACTACCCGGTCGTAGCCGATATTCTCGAATACCGCACATATACAAAACTGAAATCCACTTACTGCGACGGCCTTATCAAGGCTATCGCTCCCGACGGCAGAATACATTCGACACTCAACCAGACTGAAACGAGAACGGGCAGAATCTCATCGACCGAGCCTAATCTTCAGAACATTCCCGTGCGTTCGGAACTCGGAAAGGAAATGCGGAAATTCTTCCGTGCGAAAGAGGGCTGTGTTCTGCTTGACGCGGACTACTCGCAGATTGAACTGCGCGTGCTTGCCCACACAGCGAACGACGCGAATATGATAAAGGCCTTCAATGACGGCACGGATATTCACACTGTTACCGCCTCGCAGGTTTTCAATATGCCGGTTGAAATGGTTACTCCTCTTATGCGTTCAAGGGCGAAAGCGGTCAATTTCGGCATTGTTTACGGCATAGGCGCGTTCTCGCTCGCGAAGGATATAGGCGTTTCGAGAGCCGAGGCGGACAGTTATATCAAGGGATATCTCGCGAATTTCGGCGGAGTGGCGAAATATATGAACGACATTGTCGAAAAAGCGAAAAAAGACGGCTATGTCGAGACTATGTTTATGAGAAGAAGATACCTGCCCGAACTGTCGTCATCAAACCATATGCTTCGCGCTTTCGGCGAGAGAGTCGCTCTCAACATGCCGATTCAGGGCACGGCGGCGGATATAATCAAAATTGCGATGGTCCGCGTTTATGAAAGGCTTAAAAAGCAGTGCCTCAAATCAAAGCTGATTATGCAGGTTCACGACGAGCTTATTATAGAAGCCCCGCTTGACGAGGCGGACGAGGCGGCTAAGATACTCAAAGAGGAAATGGAAAACGCCGTCAATATGCGTGTGAAGCTCGAGGCGGATGTCGGCAGAGGAAAGACCTGGTATGACGCGAAGGGCTGATGATATGAATTTTGAAATTGTGCCGCTTCAGAGCTGCCACATTGACGCGGTTTATGAGCTTGAAAAAGAGTGTTTCGGCAACCCGTGGAGCAGGGAGGACCTTGCCGCCCAGCCGTCAAACGAAAACTCGCGTTTTCTTGTAGCGGCAAGCGGAGACGAAGTGTGCGGATATATCGGCGTTTACGAACTTTTTGAAAGCTGTGAAGTCGCTAATCTTGCAGTAAAAAAAGAGTTCCGCAGGAAAGGAATCGCAAAGGCTTTGCTTAACGAAGCGATTGAGGGAGCGAAAAGCAGGAAGCGTGAGTTCATAACTCTTGAGGTGCGACCGTCAAACACGGCGGCTCTCGGTCTTTATGAATCGCTCGGTTTTGAAAAGGCGGGGATGAGAAAGGATTTTTACTCATCTCCCGTTGAGGACGCTCTGATACTGACGAAAAAGTTTTAAGGAGAAAAAATGAAAATTCTCGGAATTGAATCATCCTGCGACGAAACCGCCGCCGCCGTTGTTGAAGACGGCAGAAAGGTGCTGTCGAATGTCGTCGCGACACAGATAAAAGAGCATATTGTATATGGCGGAGTGGTGCCTGAAATTGCCTCGCGCATGCACACTCAGGCTATATGCGCAGTTGTTGAAAAGGCGCTCAAAGACGCGGATACGGGCTTTGACTCAATTGACGCGATAGCGGTAACCTACGCTCCGGGACTTATCGGTGCGTTGCTTGTTGGCGTAAACTACGCGAAAGGTCTCTCAATGTCAACGGGACTGCCGCTCATTCCCGTTCACCACCTGCGCTCTCACATAGCCTCAAATTATATTACCCATCCCGACCTTGAGCCGCCGTTTTTGTGCCTTGTTGTTTCAGGCGGCCACAGCCATATTGTTGAAGTTAAAAGCTACACGGAATTTTCCGTAATCGGCGCCACCTGCGATGACGCCGCGGGCGAGTGTATGGATAAAGCGGCGAGGGCTCTGGGCCTTGACTACCCCGGCGGAGTAAACCTTGACAGAGTGTCGGTTGACGGCAATCCGGAGAGATACAAATTTCCTTACCCGAAGGTTGACGGAAGCGAATATGATTTCAGTTTTTCGGGGCTTAAAACGGCCGCCGTCAATCTCATTCACAACAGCGCACAGAAGGGCGAAAGCATTGACACTGCCGATTTCGGAGCTTCTTATATAAGCGCGGTTGTTCGCTGTCTTTGCGACAACACGGAAAAGGCTGCCGTCAATTTCGGATATGACAAAATCGTGCTCGCGGGAGGTGTTTCTGCGAACTCGCGTCTGCGCGCGAAAATGACTGATTTATGCGGCGCGCACGGCTGGAAGCTCTATATGCCCGAACTCAAATACTGCGGCGACAACGGCGCTATGGTAGGCGCGCAGGGATATTATGAGTATCTCGCGGGAAACATCGCGTCTCTCTCGCTCAACGCGTGCGCCACAATGCCGATTGAGGAACAGAGAAACTGAGTTTTTATGTGCAATATGTTTGTTGACATTATATAGGTTTTTGTATATAATATTTGTTTGTAATGGATTTTTCGAAAGGAGTATTTTCAATGGAAAACTACACAACCAACAAAAGCGTTTTATCTTGGATTGAAGATAAAATTGCTCTTGTAAAGCCCGACAATATTGTCTGGATTGACGGCTCCGAAGAGCAGATTGAGGCTCTGCGCGCAGAGGGCTGCAGCACCGGAGAAATGATTAAACTCAATCAGGAACTCCTCCCCGACTGCTATCTTCACCGCACAGCCGTAAACGATGTTGCCCGCGTTGAGGCAAGAACGTTCATCTGCACAAAAACGAAGGCGGAAGCAGGCCCCACAAACAACTGGATGGAGCCCGATGAAGCATATAAAATGCTTTATGACATTGCCCGCGACAGCTACAAGGGCAGAACAATGTATATGGGTCCCGTCGGCTCAAAGTTCTCCAAAATCGGCATTGAGCTTACCGACTCCATTTATGTTGTTCTCAACATGGCGATTATGACAAGAACGGGTCTTGATGTTCTCAAGGCTCTCGGCGACAGCGACGACTGGGTACGCGGTCTTCACTGCAAATGCCAGATAGATGAGGAAAAGCGCTACATCTGCCAGTTCCCGCAGGACAATACAATTATCTCCGTAAACTCCGGTTACGGCGGAAACGTTCTTCTCGGCAAAAAGTGTTTCGCTCTCCGTATCGCTTCCTATCAGGGCTGGAAAGAAGGCTGGCAGGCCGAGCATATGCTCATTTTAGGTCTCAAGAAGCCCGACGGTCAGCTCAGATACATCTGCGCCGCTTTCCCCTCGGCTTGCGGCAAGACGAACCTCGCCATGCTTATTCCTCCCGAGGGATACAAGAAGAACGGCTACGAAGTATTCACCGTAGGCGATGACATTTCGTGGATCCGCAAAGGTCCCGACGGCAGACTTTACGCCATCAATCCCGAAAACGGATTCTTCGGCGTTGCCCCCGGCACAAACGAAAAATCCAACCCGAACGCCCTCGCGGCAACAAAGAAGGGCACAATCTTCACCAATGTATGCCACAATCTTGATGACAACACGGTATGGTGGGAAAAACTTGACAACAACCCGCCCACAAACGCTATCGACTGGAAGGGCAACCCCTGGGACGGCAGAACGGCAACAGAACCCGGCGCAAACCCGAACAGCAGATTCACAGCCCCCGCGAAGAACTGCCCCTGCATAAGCGACCAGTTTGAGAACCCCGACGGAGTTCCCATCAGCGCAATGCTCTTCGGCGGCAGACGCGCGAAGCTCGCTCCCCTTGTTTACCAGTCAAGAGACTGGAACCACGGCGTTTTCGTAGGTTCAATCATGTCGTCCGAAACAACCGCGGCGGCAGCCGGCGCGGTAGGCGTTGTACGCCGCGACCCGATGGCGATGCTGCCCTTCTGCGGCTATGATATGGCTGAATACTGGCAGCACTGGCTTGACATCGGCAAAACTCTCGACCCCGACAAGGCGCCCAAGATTTTTAATGTCAACTGGTTCCGCAAAGATGAAGACGGCAACTTCCTGTGGCCCGGATTCGGCGACAACCTTCGTGTTCTCGACTGGATTATCGACCGCTGCGAAGGCAAGGTTGACGCTGTCGAAACACCCATCGGCTATGTTCCCAAGCCCGAAGACATCAACCTTGAAGGCATTGAGGATGAAGTCAGCGAAGCGCAGCTCAAAGAGATTCTCAGCGTTGACAACAACCTCTGGAAAGAGGAAGCGGAAGGCATCGCTCAGTTCTACAAGAAGTTCACTGACTTCGGTTCAAAGATTCCCGCGGAACTCCTTGACGAGTTTGAGACTCTCAAAAAGAATGTTCAGTAAGAAATAAGTGAATATATGAATATCGCTCCGTCCCGAGAGGGACGGAGCGATTGTTTTTTATATGGATGCAAAAAGCCCGCACTGTGTGCGGGCTGTGAAGGTTAAATATTATTTCTTGCCTTTGATGATGTCGTCGAGCATCTCATAGAACTGGGCGGCATCCGCGGGTGTTGATTCCGCTACGGGCTTTGTTTCGGCGACGGGTTCCGGCTTGCTTTCGGTTTTGATTGAAGGAATCGCAACGGATGAGCCGAAGCTGGGGATTGAAGCTGCCGATGAGGAAGCGGGAACAGCGGGAGCAACGGGGCCTTCGGAGGGAACTTTCTCTACGGGCGCGGGAGCGTCGGTTTTGAAGTTCTCAAAGGGATTGGGAGCGCTGTTG
The DNA here is from genome assembly GCA_902787025.1 of Oscillospiraceae bacterium. Taxonomy (GTDB): domain Bacteria; phylum Bacillota; class Clostridia; order Oscillospirales; family Acutalibacteraceae; genus CAG-177. Next base: position 27,557 of record CADAER010000033.1, read on the forward strand.
CCTTTTTCAAATCCTGTGGCGATAACGGTGATAATCATTTCATCGTCAAGATCGGGATCGAATGCGATACCCCAGGTGATGTTTGCGTCGGGATGCGCTTCCTTGGTGATGATTTCCGCCGCGAGTTCAACCTCTTCAAGGTCAACATTCGAGGAGGCGGTAATGCTGATTATTACGCCGCGCGCGCCGTTGATGCTGGTTTCAAGCAGCGGGCTGGAAACTGCCATCTGAGCGGCAACTTCCGCTTTGTCTTTGCCCTTTGCTCTGCCGACGCCCATATGAGCGAGGCCTGCGTCTTTCATTACGCTGGAAACATCGGCGAAGTCGAGGTTGATGAAGCCGGGAACTTTGATGAGTTCCGAAATGCTCTTTACGCCCTGAAGCAGAACTTCATCCGCTTCCGCGAACGCTTCGGCGATGGTCTTTTTCTTTTCGTCGCGGGAATGGAGTCTGTCGTTGGGGATAACGATAAGACTGTCAACATGCTCCGCGAGAGCATCTACGCCCTCCTGAGCGAGTTTTGCTCTTCTGGGACCTTCGAATTTGAAGGGCTTTGTAACAACGCCTACGGTGAGGCAGCCTTCTTCTTTTGCAACCTGCGCGATAATGGGAGCTGCGCCTGTGCCTGTGCCGCCGCCCATACCTGCGGTGATGAATACCATATCGGTTCCTTTGAGAGCGTCGGCGATGACATCGCGGCTTTCTTCCGCGGCTTTTGCGCCCATTTCGGGCTTACCGCCCGCGCCCATACCGTGCGTGGTTTTTTCGCCTATCTGAATCTTATGAGTTGCCTGCGAATGAACAAGAACCTGTTTGTCGGTGTTTACGGCAATAAATTCCGCGCCGAGAATGCCGGAGGCTATCATGCGGTTAACAGCGTTTCCGCCGCCGCCGCCTACACCTATGACTTTTATTTGAACGGTGCTTTCAAAGTCATTATCGATTTCGAATGCCATACTCTGTGACCTCCATAATTATTTTTGGATATAATATATCATTTTATAACAGATTAATATTATCATATTCGAATAAAAAATACAAGAACAAATTGTAAATATTTTGATGATAATTTGACTGAAAAGGGCATATTTTGTGGTTTTTTCCGCCGAATGTGCCTTTTTTTACTATTCGGTGTCTTCAACATAGGTCTGGAAGTACGAGCGGCTGTTCTCTTCGGTTCCTTCTTCTTCGCCGTCTTCCTCCCCTTCTTCTGTTATGATTTCGCCGTTTTCATCCGTCTCGGGTTCGGGTTCCTCTTTTGTGCCGTCGTCAAAGAAATCGGGTTCGAAATAGGCTTTTTTGGCAATGCTTAAATCCATTGTGCCTTTTTCATTGGTGCTTATCTGGTTTTCCTGTTCGATTACCTGCGCGCCGAGTTCTATCTTGCCCGCTAGGTCGGACGCGTCGCCGAGCTTCATCATAATTCTGCCGTCATAGACTATGCGGATATCGTTTAAATCGGTAAGGTCGACATAATCGATTTTGTCAAATATCTTTTCATCCTCAAGTTCGGCGATTATTTCAAGGATGTTGTCGGTGATTTTTTCATTTCTGTCAACGCCCGCGTCATCTTTGTCGGGAACGAACGAGAGTATTTCGCCCTTTTCCTTGCTCGCGGGTTCGGGCGTTCTGAATACGACGGCGGTTTCGGGAATATAGCCGAAGGTTTTCATTATTCTCAGATTCGCGTCGAGCAGAAGGTAGGTTTTGTCACCCGATAATTCGAGGGCTACTTTTTCAGTCGCGGTCTCACCCGTTATTGTGATTGTGTTCGGCAATTCCCTTGTTATTACGGTGTCTGTAAGATACGGGAGTTTGGATTCCATAACCTGAGCCGCTTTTTCGAAATCGGCAAAAATCAGGTTGTCGCCGATTTTTATCGGGCACGCGTCGTAAAGTTCCGCGTTTGTATAGGGCATATGCCCGCGCAGATGGATTGTTTTGATTTTGAAAGCGCCGAAAATGATAATCGGAGTTACTATCAGAGCAACGACAAGCAAGAACCCGGCAGCAACAATAAGCTTGCGGATTCTTTTTCTGCGCCTGTTTCTTTTTCTTCGCGCCTGCCGCTCTTTATCGGTCTGGACCGGGCGGCCGTATTCGTCGTATTGCATTCTGAAAAGCAGTTTCCTTAATGATTATTTTACGGTTTCGCAAAGCACGGCGTAAATGCGCTCGGAGGCGTCCGTTACAGCCATCGCCTTTGCGTTTCTTCCTGTTTCTTCAAGTTTTTCGCGGTCGGATAAGAATTCGTCAACCGCTTTTATGAGCGATTCGGGAGTGAGGTTTTTCTCTTCGATTATCACAGCCGCTCCCCTGTTGACAAGCGCCATGGCGTTGTGATACTGGTGATTTTCCGCGACATAGGGAGAGGGAATGAGAATCGAGGGCTTGCCGAGAGCCTGGATTTCGCTTAAGCTGCTCGCTCCTGCGCGGCAGATAACGAGGTCCGCCGCGGGAAGGCATTTGGGAATATCGATATACTCGGTGATTGTTATATGCTTGTTCGCCGCAAGGTCAACGCCGTCCGCCTGAAGCTTTTCGGCAAAACCGACGCCGCCCTTGCCGGTAGCGTGCATAAAGTAGCAGTCCGCCGCCTTGTATTTCGCTTTTATCATTCCGTAAACGGCTTCGTTTACGGGTCTTGCGCCGAGACTGCCGCCCATTGAAAGCACAAGCGGTCTTTCATCGAGGCCGAGAGAAGCTCTGCTCTCCTCACGGGAGGCTTTAAGCAGATCGCCTCTTATTGGCAGACCCGTAACGACGGGAGCGTTTTTCGGCTCGAGGTATTTTTCGGCGTCGCCGACGGTGAGCATTACTCTGTCAACGACTTTCGCGAGTGCTTTGTTTGTGACGCCCGGAAAGGCGTTCTGCTCGTGAATAGCCGTGGGCACTCCGAGTTTGGCCGCCATTCGCAGGACGGGACCGCTTACATATCCGCCGAAGCCGACAACTAAATCGGGTTTGAAATCTTTTATAATCTTTTTCGCCTGCCCGGTTGAGCGCAGGAGATAGACAAGAGTCCGGATATTATGAAAGATTGCCGCGGGAGTGAAGCTCCTGCGGAAACCGCTTATTGTGATGTTGCGAAGTTCAAAACCCGCCTGCGGAACGAGAGTCGCTTCCATCTTCTTTTTCGTGCCTACGAAGACTATCTGCGCGCCTTCGCAGTTGTCGCGGATATAACCCGCTACGGCAAGCGCCGGGTTTATGTGTCCGCCCGTTCCGCCTGCTGCGATAAGAATTTTTTTACCGTCAAGACTGCTCATTGATTATTATCT
>CADAER010000034.1 GCA_902787025.1 Oscillospiraceae bacterium
ACCGCCACACTTTTTGAAATTTTACTCAAATTAAAGCAATTTTCGCTAATTTTTCAAGCATACAAAAAAGCAAAAGAAAACCCCGAAAACCTTTGAAATCAAAGACTTTCAGGGCTTGTTAAATGTGGCACGCCGGAAGGGATTCGAACCCCCGACCTTTTGGTTCGTAGCCAAACACTCTATCCAGCTGAGCTACCGGCGCATTTCTTATTGCCCGAGTATATTATCACAAAAAAATCAAAAAATCAACACCAAATTAAAAAAATACCGCCTGTTTTAAAAAATAATCGGTTTTGAAGCGAAAGGTGATCCGTTTCATACGGAAATGTTAAATCGGGCAAAATTATCAAAAAGTTAACTTGTTAAATGTGAGATTGTTCGTGAAACAGACCGGAATTTTTGAAATTAATGAAATCTTAATACCACATTATGTAGATTATAATGAAAAATTAATAATCAATCACATACAATATATTGAAAAATTGTTTTGTTTGTGATAAACTTTATCACGCAGTTGCGTTTTAACATTTTATGCTCTTTTTTAACAAAAAAGTTTTTCAAAAGCCCGGAAAAGTTCCGGCTTATATATAAAACATTATTGTAATTATTCACCGGAGGGGATTGTTTTTCTCAAGGTGTTATTTTGAAGGAGGATGCAAATGTCCAAAAAAATTTTGTCCTGCGCTCTTGCACTGATAATGTGTATGGGCGCCATCGTAACAGGCTTCGCGCCTGTGGAAACCTCGGCGGACTGGGGTGACGAACACACCTGCAACAACACATATCAGCAAACGGTGTCGTTTTATTATCCGCCGACCTGCACCACACAGGGCTATACTCAATGGACCTGCACAATTTGCGGTGCAAGTAAATATGACTACACTGACGCCCTCGGTCACACAGCAGGTAAAACGGTAATTACTCAGATGCCTACCTGCACTCAGGACGGTCAGACCGTCACAACCTGCACAAGATGCGGCGCGCCGATGAGTGTCGGCACATTACCCAAAACCGGTCACGACTCGGGCGTATGGAAGGTTGACTTTGAAGCCACCACCGAGCATAACGGTCAGATGAGCAGATACTGCAAGAAGTGCGGCTATGTTCTTGAAACAAAGAGTTTTCTTGCCCACTCTCACAGACCGGGTTACACGGCTACTCTTAAAGAGGCAACCTGCACGGCATACGGTCAGAAAGGCACATTCTGCGCCGACTGTCAGGCGTGCTACGCTACAACGGAAATTGCTCCCACGGGTCATACAGACGCAGACGATTCCGTCTGGGCAATAACCACTCCCGCCACCTGCACGGCGGCTGGCGAAGAAACCGGCTACTGCGCAACCTGCGGAACGATCGTAGGCACGAGGAGCGTTGACGCTCTCGGTCATGATGACGGCGTGTGGTGCAAGAGCAAAATCGCCGACTGCACTTCATCGGGCGAGGAACGCTGCTACTGCACAAGATGCGGTGAAGTTATCAATAAAAACATACTTGAGCCTCTCGGCCACACCGGTGACAACTGGACAGTTACCGCGGAAGCAACCTGCCTTACTGACGGTGAAAAGGTCTGCACCTGCGAGCGCTGCGGCGTTGTTTACAGGACGGAAACAATAGAGTCAACCGGTCACGACGATGGCGTATGGAGAATAGATTTCGAACCCAATGTCAATGTTGTTGATGAGAACGGTCAGATGTATGGTCAGATGACAAGATACTGCTCAATCTGCAACGTTAAACTCGAAACAAAGATTTTCTATAAACACGAGCATTCGGAGGGATATACGAGAATAGTCAAGCCCGCCGGCTGCCTTACATCAGGCGAAACAGAAACTGTCTGTGCAAAATGCGATGCGGTTTACGCAACAAGCGTGCTGGAGCCTCTCGGTCACAACTATTCCCCCTGGGCGATGAATAACGACGGCACTCACTCCCGCACCTGCGACAGATGCGGCGATGTTCAGAAAGCAAACTGTGTTTATGATGTTCAGACAACAGCGGCCACCTGTGAAAACGGCGGATCCTCATCATACACCTGCACAATATGCGGCTACAATTATGTAGGCGATGAGACCTTCGCGAACGGTCATACCTTCGGCGCGTGGCACGACTGCAAAGACGGAGTTACTCACGAAAGATCCTGCTCCGACTGCGGAAAAACCGAATACGGCTATCATCTTTATGATGACTGGAAAACCGAAGACAACCGCACATTCTGGGAATCATTTGTTGAGGATGAAACAATAACGCACACCTGCGCTATCTGCGGCGCGAGCGAATCACAGCTTGTTCCTCACACATCATATATTGCGAAAGTCGCTTACCCGATAGGCTACTGGTTTGTAAACCTTATCCGCAAGGCGTTTTACGCAATTACACTCGACTGGCTGTTCCCGTGGGTAAACATACCCTATGAAGGTTAAGGAGGGCGGATATAATGAAAAAATCAATTAAAAGAATAGTATCGCTCATCCTTGCCATTGTCATGATAAGCGGTATGCTGCCGATGGCGTTGCTTTCAGCCTCAGCGGCAGATATTCTGTATGAAGTCAGTTTCCCGAGAGGCAGTGAAACCCAGTATCCGACAAACAACAGAAATTATTTTTGGGGCAATGAAAAGTTAACTTATCTTAATGGATGGGGCGCTATTGCCAGCCGAAGCAAAACCGGTGAAAGAAATATTGCAACTATATTTGCGGTTAACAGATATACCAATATCGGTTACTGCGTAGAACCAAGTACATTGACTTCGGGAGATGGTTCAAATCCCGGAACACATACATCTACAGATAACGGTAGTGTTAACTGGACTGCAATAGCAAACGGAACCGGCGGAACACTCAACGCCTCGCAAGTAGAGTCCTTTTTAGGTTTGATATTGTATTATGGTTACCACGGTAACAGTTATATTCCGGATTGGCACAGTACAGATGATAAATATAATCTGATTGCCCAAGCTCTGGCAACTCAATTGCTTGTTTGGGAAGTTGTTGTAGGTGAAAGAGACAGTAATTTCAATAACAGATTTGATATAGGAGACCCTGCTACAAACGGTTATAACAGAGTTAAAGAGTATATTACCGAAAAACACCCTTTAAGATCAAAAATATTCAATTACTATAATGATATTGCAGGAAATGTTAAAGCAGATATAGGAAAACCAAGTTTCTGCTTTAACACAAAAGCGGAAGCGGAAATAAAAGATAATCATTATATTCTAGAATATGATTCCGGAAAATTTACGGTCAGTTTGCCGGATACCGGCGGAACCATTTCAAAATATACAGTTTCCGATTTTTCTGTTCCTGAAGGAGTTACCTGCAGAATCAGCGGAAATAATCTGATTGTTGAAACTTCAAATCCGTTTTCAGGTACAAAAACCATTAAAATAGTAAGAAAATATAAAACACCCTCTGCGTCAATTTATACTGATGGTAAGCATCAACCCGGTGTTGGTTATCAGGATATTATGACATGTAATGCACAGTCCTTGACACCGCATACTAAAGAATACTATATTACCGTTGAGTGCAAACACCACCATGTCTTCATCCCTCATCAGGTTCCCGCTACCTGCACGGAGCAGGGCTACACCCTCTGGAAATGCGCATGTGGTATGGCATCAACCAATGATCCGTGGACAGGTGTTGACAGTTATACTGCCGCTCAGGGCCACGATGAAGTCAGCTCACCCTGGGTTACGGCGGTTCCCGAAACCTGCGTTGTTGAAGGTCAGGATGTCCGCCTTTGCAGCAAATGCGGCGATGTAATCGACACAAGAACAAAGGCCCCCTCGGGTCACGACAGCGGCGTCTGGAAGGTAGATATCGAAGCCACACCCGAACGCGACGGTCAGAAAACACGCTACTGCACTAAATGCGGTGAAGCGCTTGAAACAGCTACCTTCTCTTATCATACACATAAACTCGGTCATACCGAGATAGTAAGACAGCCTACCTGCACAGAAAGCGGTCTCAACGGCAATTTCTGCTCAATCTGCAACGCGTGCTACGAAACGGAAGAAATCGAAAAATCCGGACACACTCCGGCGGATGAATCCGTATGGGTAGTCACAACAACTCCCACCTGCACGGTTCCCGGCGAAAAAACCGCCTACTGCGCAAACTGCGGTGAGAAAACCGGCACTGAGACGATTGAAAAAACTGAACACTCCGAAGGCGAATGGATAACCAATATTTACGCCACCTGCACAACCGAGGGCGAAGAAATCCGCGTATGCGACGCCTGCGGTGAAATAACCGAAAGCAGAACAGTTGAGCCTCTCGGTCATGATGAAGGCGTTTGGAAGGTTACAACTCCCGCAACCTGCATCACAGACGGCGAACAGACTCTTTCCTGCACACGCTGCGGTAAAGTGATCGATTCGGAAGTTATCGAGGCAGAAGGCCATGATGACGGCGTATGGAGAATTGATTATGACGCAACATCAGACCACGACGGCCAGAAGAGCAGATACTGCTCGAAATGCGACGGCGTTCTTGAGAGCGAGCCTTTCTCATTCCATACTCACACGGAAGGCTACCGCAAGGTTATTCTTGAACCCACCTGCATTGACGACGGTGAAGAAGCGATATTCTGCGCTGTCTGCGGCGCGAAATATGACACGGCTCCCGTAGCAGCTATGGGTCACGATTGGTCCGATATCGCAAAGAACAACGATTCCACCCACAGCAAAACCTGCTCCCGCTGCCATTATGTATATACCGAGAGCTGCACATTCAAAGATAAGACAACCAAAGCAACCTGCGTGACTCCCGGCTATACCGTTCACACCTGCACACAGTGCGGATATTCATATAAAGATTCCGCAACCGACAGCCTCGGCCATAACTGGTCAAAATGGATCGACAATAAAAATGGCGCGACTCACACCAGAACCTGCTCGCGTTGCAAGAAGACGGAAAAAGATGTTCATGTCTGGACAGAGTGGAGAATAATCGAAAAAGATGCTCTTCGCAGAACAACTACTTACGAGCGCAAGTGCGAAATCTGCGGCGCGATTCAGCAGGCGGACAAGAACTTCGAAATCAAGCACACGCTCAAAAAGGTTGAAGCGACTCCCAACACCTGCACCGAGGACGGCAACAGCGAATACTACTATTGCACCGATGCCGACTGCGGCAAATATTTCAGCGATGAAAACGCTGAACACGAAATTGAAAAAGACAGCTGGGTAATTCCCGCCCACGGTCACGATTATCATCTCACAATAGATAACGCGCCGACCTGCACCGAAGACGGATATAAAAAGTGGGTCTGCAGCTGGGACGCAAGCCATAATTACGACAAGGTTATTCCCGCTCACGGCCACAACTACAAACTCAAAGAAACAGTTCCCTCAACCTGCACGGAAGACGGTTACAAGTATTATGAGTGCACATGGGATGCGAGCCATAATTACAAAGAAGACATCCCCGCTCACGGTCATGACTATCATCTTATAGAAGAAAAGTGCAAGGAACCGACTGCGGATGTCCCCGGTTACAACTACTATGAATGCAGTTACGACGCGAGCCACAACTACCGCAAGACGGTTTACAAAATCGGCGATATGAGTTCTAATAAGAAAGCGCAAAATAACGCCGACGGCACAACAACAATAACCCTCAGCGCGACCTCTAATGCGGAAAAGGTTCACATATGCACCGAAAAACCTGTTGATGTTGTGCTTGTGCTTGACACATCAGGCTCAATGAAAGAAACCATTAATAAAGTTCAGAAAATAAAAAGTCTGAAAGATACCGCGAATACATTTGTTGATTCTGTTGCCGAAAATCCCGAGAACAGAATAGCAATAGTATCATTTGCAACGCACAGCGTTTTCTATAAAAACGACGGCAGTGCAAATACGTTATATAAAACCACAAGTTATACAACTCCGAGTAATCCCGAACAGGCTCAGCATACTGACGAACAAATTTACGGAGTTGACTGCACAGGAGCAATGATGTCTGCCTCGGAAGAAAAGACGGTCATTAAGAACATTATCAACGGTCTTAATGCAGAAGGAGCAACGAGAGCGGATTTCGGATTTAAAACAGCACAGCAGATAATCTCACAAAATAAGATTGACAACAGAAAAACAGTTGTCGTGTTTATTACCGACGGTCAGCCCGGCATCAACGGTTTCAATTCCGGAATAGCCAAAAACGCCATCGAAGCGGCTTATGATAACCTTAAAGAAATCGGAGTTACCGTTTATTCAGTAGGCTTCAAGACCGACAATGACTCCGATATGACAACATTTATGAATTATGTTTCATCCAACTACCCCGAAGCTAAGTCGATGACTTACGGTGGTGATAAGGCTTCAGATGAATACTATATTTATGTTTCGAATTCCTCCGAACTCAACTCAATGTTCGAGACAGTTGTCAATACCGAAATCAAGCCTGTAAAACCCTTCAAAGACATCACAATCTTCGATACAATCTCAAAAGAATTCACGATGACGGCGCTTCAGGAGCAGGCGTTCAGACAGAGCGTAATCAACGAATACGGAGTCAGCAATTCGGATATTTCCGTAATCGTAAATGACGACGGAACAACCTCAATAACCGTCCGCCACCTGAATCCCAAGACCAGAAACGACGCTAACGGGGATGTAATCGAGTATTATGTAAGAATTTCCTTTAATGTCACCGCAAACGAAAAAGCGACGGGCGCGGATTATTACAATACGAACACCGAGTCAGCCGGTTATATGGTGGGCGGAATGCTTGTCGATTCCTTCGCTTCACCGAGAGTCACCGTTCCCGATGACAGAAACATTGTAGTATTCCTGCTGGGCGGCAGAGTTTATACCATAACCGAAGCGAACATTGGCGATGAAATCGCGGTTCCCGTAACGAGCTACGCTAGATGGAACGTTCCCGAAGGTTACACCGTTTCACAGTCATACACAGAATTCGAAGCGGAGTTTACAAGCAACCTCAGAACAGTTACATGGCGTCTTGCCGACGAAGATATTGTTGAAAGCTACCACGCGGGCGAGCCGATATCCGTTTATCAGGCTGAAAGCATCGAAGGCAAGAAATTCCTCGGTTGGGATAAAGAGATACCCTTCGCTATGCCCGACAGAGACCTCGTGCTTGTTGCGCAGTATGAAGACCATACGCATAAATGGAGCAAAGATCCCGTAACTCAGTTCGGCACCTGCGATGACGGTATAACTTATCTTTACGCCTGCGAGTGCGGCGAAACCTATACGGTCCACTCCGAACCCTGCGCGCATAAGCTGACGGCGACTATCACAAATATCGACGAACTCAGTTACGCGATTGTAACCTGCGAAAACTGCGGTTATATCCAGGAAAAATACATCTCTTATAAAGCCGAATACACCGAAGAGGATTACGAAGGCAATGTCAACGCGACAAGCCAGACAATAGATCTCAAGATGTATGACGCAAACGATGTTTCCGTTCAGCCCGACGGCACAATAGCAATAGTCGTTCCCGCAACTTCACAGATGCTTCACGATGACAATCTGAGAATTTACAGGATAAACGAAGATGGAACAACCGAAGAAATAACATTTACAAAGGATGACGACAGAGATGTTATCATTATGGTTGTCGACCACTTCAGTTACTATGTCATCACAGCGAGCAACGAGGCTGAGGCGAACAAAACCTACAAGAGAGTTAAATGCGGTCTTACAAAAGGTCACGACTATGTTCTTAAAACCGTCAAAGCCACCTGTGATGAAGACGGCTGCAAGAAATATGTATGCTCGCACTGCGGCGACAGTTATGTTGAAGAGTATATACCTGCGAAGGGACACAGCGACAAAAACGGCGACGGCAAATGCGATACCTGCAGTCAGGTAATCGGCGAAGCCTGCCACCATATGTGCCACTCGACAAAATGGTATATTAAGATTATCTGGTTCATCATCAACCTGTTCAACAGACTCTTCCATATCAATCAGTTCTGCGAGTGCGGCAAAGCGCACTGGTAATTATTCGGAAATTAATCGGTATCCCCGCAAAAGCCGAAAGGCTTTTGCGGGGAATTTACATTCCGGCAGGTCGATTCCTGCATTCCTGCCACAACCACGCCGTGTTTTATTGATATTCTGCATATTTTATATGCGTAAATTGCAGAATATTCTGTAATTCTTTACATTGTGAATTAAGGGATAATATTATATAATCTATGCGTAAAATATAAAACCCGGAGGTTTATTATGGCAAGAGTATTCAATTTTTCAGCCGGTCCCTCAATGCTCCCCGAGAGCGTTCTCAACAGAGCCGCGGCGGAGATTCTCGACTACAAAGGCAGCGGTCAGTCCGTAATGGAGATGTCACACCGCTCAAAGGTTTATGATGCTATCATAGTCGAGGCTCAGAGACTTTTCCGCGAAGTTCTCGGAATTCCCGACAACTACAAGGTTCTTTTCCTTCAGGGCGGCGCTTCAACACAGTTCGCTGCCATTCCGCTCAACTTTATGAACGGCAGCAAAAAGGCGGATTATGTTCTCACCGGTCAGTTCTCGACAAAGGCTTATAAGGAAGCCTGCAAGGTAACAGACGGCGATGTTCTCGCTGTTGCGTCCTCAAAAGACAAGACATTTACTTACATCCCCAAACTCACAAAGGCGGATTTCCGCTCCGACGCGGATTACGCATATATCTGCTTCAACAACACAATCTACGGCACCAGATGGAACTACATCCCCGACACAGGCGATGTTCCTCTGTTTGCCGATGTTTCATCCTGCTTCCTTTCGGAGCCGATGGATGTCACAAAGTTCGGTCTCATCTACGGCGGCGCGCAGAAAAATATCGCCCCCGCAGGTCTTACAGTCGTAATCGTCCGTGAGGATCTTCTCGGCAACGCTCCCGAAAACATTCCCACAATGCTCGACTACAAAGTTATGGCAGACAACGACTCAATGTATAACACTCCTCCCTGCTGGTCAATCTATATGTGCAAACTCGTTCTTGAGTGGATTGAAAGCATCGGCGGTCTTGAGGCTATGAAGCTTCATAATGAGAAGAAAGCCGCTATCCTTTATGATTATCTCGATTCCAGCAAGATGTTCGTGAACCCCGTTGTCAAAGAGGACCGTTCGATTATGAACGTTACCTTCGTTACCGAGAGCGACGAACTCAACGCGAAATTCGTCGCGGACGCGGCTGCCGCAGGTTTTGTAAACCTCAAGGGCCACCGTTCGGTAGGCGGTATGAGAGCCTCCATCTACAACGCGATGCCCATCGAAGGCGTTGAAAAGCTTGTTGAGTTTATGGCTGCTTTCGAAAAGAACAACTGATTCGGAAGGTATAATTATGTATAACATTCTTACATTAAACAAGATTTCAAAATACGGTCTCGCACAGCTTGACAGCGCGAAATACGCTTGTTCTGATGCGTGCGATGCCCCCGACGCGATTATGGTGCGCTCCGCGAAGATGCACGATTACGCGTTTGCCCCCAACACTCTCGCCGTCGCGAGAGCAGGCGCGGGCGTAAACAACATTCCCGTTGATGACTGTGCAAAAGCGGGCATAGCCGTTTTCAACACCCCCGGCGCTAACGCGAACGCTGTTAAAGAACTCGTTCTCTGCGCCCTGCTTATGTCATCGCGCAAAATCGCGGAATCCGTTGACTGGTGCAAAACCCTTTCGGGTAAAGGCAGCGAAGTCGGCGCCCTTGTTGAAAAAGGCAAAAGCGCTTTCGCGGGCCCCGAAATTATGGGCAAAACCCTCGGCGTTGTAGGTCTCGGCGCAATCGGCGCGCTTGTTGCCAACAGCGCGAAGGCACTCGGTATGAATATCGTAGGCTACGATCCCTTCCTGAGCGTAAAAGCCGCTCTCGCGCTTGATCCCGCAGTTAAGGTTGTAAGCGATCTTGACGAACTTTTCGCGGCTTCAGATTATATCACACTTCATGTTCCGCTTAATGACGCCACACGCGATACTGTAAGCGCCGACACCCTTGCGAAAATGAAAGACGGCGTTCGTATTCTCAACTTCGCTCGCGGCGAGCTTGTAAATGAAGCGGCGATTATCGAAGCGCTCGGCAGCGGCAAGGCGGCTGCTTATGTCACCGACTTCCCGACCGACGCACAGATTACCACACCCGGCGTTACGGCGATTCCCCACCTCGGTGCATCCACTCCCGAAAGTGAAGACAATTGCGCTGTTATGGCGGCTAACGAGCTTGTTGACTACCTTGAAAAAGGCGTTGTAACAAACTCCGTAAATCTTCCCAATGTAACTCTTCCCGCGGCTTTTAAAACAAGAGTATGCGTCATAGCCAACGCGGGCGAGAATCTTGTTGCCGATATCACAGCGGCTCTCTCCGGCGTTACCTCGCTTGTAAGCGCGGAGAAAAAAGGCATCGCCTATGTAGCGGCTGATGTTGACACAACCCCCGATACGGCAAAACTCGAAGCCATCGACGGCGTCATAAGAGTCAGGGTAATCGGCTGATTTAATAAACCAAAACGGGACCTGCTTAAAGCAAGTCCCGTTATTTTTTATATCATTCTCAACTGTAAAGCGCCTGAAGACTTATATTCAGCTTCGCGTCTTCATACTGCGTGAAGCCGTCGACATTGCGGGTGATTTCCTCGTCATATGTCTTTCGGCTTTGCTCAAGAACCACCTGTTTTTCGCGGCAGGCGAGGATGTCATCCGTTTCCTTCCACGCGCTCATGGCAAACATATTGCGCGCTATTTTGTAGCACAGGTCCTTGTAGTCGGTAACCCCGAGCTGCGAGGAATCAAAGGTCTGCGAATTGGTGTAGGCCCTGTTCGCGTAGTTGTAGGCAACCTCCGCCGCGCTGTGACTATCCTCGGGTGTTTCGGCGTTCAGAGCAAGACGGAAATTTCTCTGCGCGAGTTCAAGGTCCGAATTGACGGCTTTATAGAGTTTGTAAACCTCAAAATAACTCTCATATTGTCCGCAGGCTGAAATATAGTGGTTGAGGTAACGCGAAAGCACATCTCCGCCTCTGACCTTGTCCAGCGAATAGAGAACCGAAATCTCGCGGAATTTTTCGAGCTTCAGCCTTGCCGATTTTGAGAAATCGGGTTCGCTTCCGCCGAATACCGTGTTGTATGCCGCGAGAGCCATACCGTTTACAATCCGTTCGAGATTCGCGCCCGGCAGATGCTTGACAATATAATTGACAGCCTCGAAATCACTCTGGGAAGCGTATGTTTCCATCTGCGCTTCGAGTCCCGAACGAAGAACGGCTATATCAGCCTTAGGATCTTTTCCGAGTATATACTGAGCCGCATCAGCGGCGGCCTTGTAGTCATCGTTCCACAGCGCCTTCGAAGCGCAGGAGGCGAGTTTAGAGGAGTATTCCTCAAAGTTGAAATCGTCGAATTTCTCTTCGAGAGTGTCCGTCATTTCGCAGGCGGTTTTAATATAGCCCTTGTCGAGATACTCGCCGTATTTTTTCAGGAAAGAATTGTTTATCTTTTTGCCGAAAACGAGTTTTCCCACCGGGTTGAGCGAGTCATACTCGTTGAGCGCCTCGCTTATGTTTCCGGCTGAGATGTTTTCCGTAACCGTGTTGCAGTTGGTTGCCGAAAAGATAATTATTGCGCCGAAAATAAGAATGATTCCGAGAAACAGAACGGCGACAGCCGCGCTTATGCCTGAGCGTGAGCCCGAACGCTTCAATTCTTTTTCATCCATACGGCAATTCTCCCTGTTGAAATTTCTGCATTTTATGCTATTATTATATTATCCTAAAAAAATAAAAATATCAAGGACTTTGAAAATGAAAAAAACAGTATTTAAAATCATTTGTTTAACCCTTTCGCTTATGTTCGCTCTGTTTTGCTTCGCGGGCTGCGGAAACAAGACGGAACAGACAGTGACAACTCCCTCAGGCAATGCGGGAAACGACGAAAACACCTATGTAAGCGAATATGACGGCACTCATCCGCAGGTTGTTTTCACTATGGAAAACGGCGAAACCTTCACAATGGAGCTTTACCCCGAATACGCGCCGCGTTCTGTTGACAATTTCGTCCGCCTCGTAAAAGAAGGCTTTTATGACGGACTCACCTTCCACAGAGTCATTGACAATTTTATGGCTCAGGGCGGTATGTCCGAGACAGCTGATGTTCCTTCGATTTACGGTGAATTTCCCTCGAACGGATGGCAAAAGAACACCCTTAAACACACGAGAGGAATTGTTTCAATGGCGCGCACCGATGATCCGAATTCGGCTTCATCACAGTTCTTTATCTGCTACGGCGACTGCGCCTGGCTTGACGGAAACTACGCAGCTTTCGGCAAAGTAATCGACGGTATGGAAACGGTTGACGCTTTTCTTAAAATCGAAAGAGCGGGCAGGGAGGGCGGTACACCCGTAACGCCCATTGTTATCGAAAGCGCGAAACTTGTTGAGGGAGGAACCGACAATGCTTGAAAACCCCGCATTTAACGAAAATAACGAAAAAATTCTCTGTGAAATGGGCGGCAAACACGCGTCTATGATGATGAACATCAAAGTCAAAAAACTTGCCGCGGGCGAAACATATACGCTTTTTGATGAAAAGAACGAAACGGCTTTTCTGCTTCTCCGCGGTCAGCTCGCTTTTGACTGGTGCAGGGACAGCGCCGTTACCGCCGTTCGCGAGAACCCTTTCCAAAAAACGCCTTACGCCCTGCATGTCTGCAAAGGCACAAAGGTAACTGTTACAGCGAAACTCGACAGCGAGTTTATTATTCAGCAGACTGACAATGACAGAATTTTTGAGGCTGTATACTACACTCCCGAAAAATGTCTATATCAGGAGTTCGGCGCCACCCAGTGGGAAGGCACGGGAAAACGCACCTGCGCCACGATGTTCGACCTTTCAAACGCGCCTTATTCAAATATGGTTCTCGGCGAGGTCTTCCACAATCCCGGCAGATGGTCGAGTTATCCGCCCCACTACCATCCCCAGCCCGAACTTTATTATTATCAGTTCAACTATCCGCAGGGCTTCGGAGCGGCTTTTATGGGCGATGATGTGCAGAAAATCACCGACGGCTCTTTCCTCTGCATTGAGCCGAACAACGCCCATCAGCAGGTTTGCGCCCCCGGCTACACAATGTATTATGTATGGATGATAAGACATATTGACGGCGATCCGTGGGATAAAACCCGTATATACGAGCCCGAACACGAGTGGCTCGCGAACGCGGATTAAAAGAATAAATAGCAAAGGGACTTGCGATTTCGCAAGTCCCTTTTTGCCGCACATATCAATATTTCTTCTTCGCCGCGATGAATATTCCGATCGCGAGAACAAGAGAGGAAACAGCAATCAATATCCGGAAGTTCTGCTCAGATTCGCCGCTCTGTCCGCCGGTCGCGCCGCCGGGAGGGCTGAAACTGTCGGGAGGACTGAAACTGCCGCCCGAAAACCTGTTTTCTGAGCCGTCTTCACTTTTTTCGCCGCTTTTGCCGTCCTGACTTTCACCGTCTCTTTCGGGAAAGCCGTTTGCGGAGTTTTCATTGCTTTTTTCAGGGAAACTGCCCTCGGAACTTTCACTGTCTCTTTGGGAGAATGTGCCGGGGTAAGACATTCCGCTTTCACTGTTTTGTTGAGGCGTCCCGCCTTCGGTTGTTTCGGGAACGGTTGCTTCTTCCGTGCCGTTTTCGCCGTCTTTGTCCGAAGTCTTTTCCGTTTTGCCGAATGCGCCGGGGAAGCCGCCTTTGTCTTTACCCATACCGCCGCCCATGGAGCCCATATCCGAGGTGTTGAGGTCGCCTGTCTCAACGGCTGTTTCGTCACCGTTTAACTGACGGCGCACCGCCTCCGCGCGAAGTGAAACGAACTGCGAAAGAGTTTCAACGCCCTTGTCGAATTCATCAAGCGTGCAGAATTTTGTCGGGTCCTTTTCAACATAGGGACGAATCATTTCAGCGGTGTCGGCGATAAGCTGTTCAAGCTCGCCGTTTGTGAACCATTTTTCAATAAACTCGGCGAAAAGTTCGTGATACTGCTCCGTGTAGCTTTCATCGGAGAAAACCCAGCCGAGCATCGGTCTGTCATCAACATTGCCCATCGAAATCGGACTGTCAATCGATGTGTTTATTGTGCCTGAGGCATCGCCGCCCTGGAAGGTGCCGAATGCCAGATTGTAATCCCAGGGAATCATACTGAGTTTTCCGTCGCTCTCGTGCAGGTAGTAGTTGTGAATCATCATACCTGTGTAGCTGTCGCCGTTGCATACAAAATTATGCACCACAAAATAGCGCAGAACCTCATCCGTGTCGAGAACATTTTCAAGGTCGGTATATGAACTCAGGTTCTGAAGTGAATTTATAAGACGCTTTTTATCCGCCTTTGAAACTTTTGTTTTCGCGCTGTCGAAGATATTTGAATAACTGTCGGGATCGTCGTCGATGTATTTGAGCTTGACATCGTCGCTGCCCATACCGCCGCCGAATCCGCCGAAGCCTCCGGGCCTGCCTGATTTTCCGCTTCCATCCGAGGAAGAAGCGTCATCACTGCCGTCCTGCTGAGTGTCTCCCGAAAAGCCGGGAAAACTGCCGCCGGGAGCGAAACCGCCTTCGCCGTCATCACCGGAAAAGTCGGGGAAACCGCCTTCGGGGAATCCGCCCTGACCGCCCGGAAAATCGTCGGGAGGAGTAAAGCCTTCGGGCATATCAAAGCTTTCGGGAGGAGTCTGTCCGCCCTGACCTCCGAACGGGAAGTTCCCGCCCGGTCTTGTCTGCGAACTCTGTTCGGAACTGTCTTTATCTGTTTTTGCTTTTTCTCCGCTCTGAGTGCCGCCGGCGGTTTTTTCCGTATCTTCTTCGCCGTCGCCGTCAAAGTTGAAATCGCTCATACTGAAATCTTTGCCGTTGCCTCTGCCTCCGCCGAAACTCATACTGTCGGGCTTGTAAAGGTCGCCCGCGTCCGAGCCGTAATTGCGTGAAAGAAAACTGTCTTCAATACTTTCAACCGCGAGATAAAGTCCCCAGTCCTCGCCGTTTACGGTGAGATAAGCGAAGGAGCAAAGCGGACTGTCCGCGCCGAAATCGTTCATCAACTGATATGTGATGTAATCCTTCATCATTGTGTTGTCCTGAATAAGATTGTTAAGGCACAGCTTGTCGAGACCGTCGAGCATTTTCGCGTCTTCATAGTGGTCGAATTCCAGCTTGAAACTGTAACGCTGACTTCCCATGGACTTAACCGATGAAAGCGAGGTGTTACCCTTGGCGCGTATGGCGATGTTTGAATACTTATTTCCGTCCACAACAACGGTGCAGGTTGAGTATTCCTCATTTTCGCAGCTTTCGATGAAGGAATCCCAGTCGTCCATTACAATATCGATTTTGTGAACATAAGAAGTGTCAAACAGCGTGCTTTCATATTTCACGGACTTTGAGGCGAGAGAAATGCCGAGGGATTCTCCGCACATAAACAGAATTGTGATAACAAGGGTTACGGCGACAGCGGCAATGCAGATTTTGTTAATATGCTTGCTCGTTGACATAATAACCGCTCCTTATCCCATATATTCGCCGTTGTAGCTAACAAGCGCCGCGCTGTTTACGCCGTTCATCGCAGGAAGAGCGTTGATGAAATCGGTGTTGTCATCTTTGAGTCTGACTTCCATATTGATTTCAACAAGACCGTTCTGCGCGGATTTGGATTTTACCACACAGCGGTGTGTTTTTTCGTTTATATATTTCATAGCCTCGTTCTCTGATTCGTTTCCGTCGCAGGAAAGAACGATGATATAGGGGTTGCTGTGCTGCTTTTTGTTAACAAAGAGAAGAAGAATAACGCCGATAATAACGCTGCCGATTACAGCCAGCGGAATCATACCCGCGGCGAGAATAATGCCTGCCGCTATCGCCCAGAAAAGGAAGGCTATGTCAAGCGGTTCCTTTATTGCCGTGCGGAAACGGACGATTGAAAGAGCACCGACCATACCGAGTGAAAGAACTACATTTGAGGTTACCGCCAGAATAACCTGCGAGGTGATCATTGTCAGCGCAATGAGCGTGACACCGAATGAGGATGAATACATTACGCCGCGGTAGGTCTTCTTGTAAACGAAAAAGATGAGAACGCCGAGACCGAACGCGAGCGCCAGTGTGAGCGCCATATCGAGTATTGTAACCGATGTGATGTTTTCAAGAAAACTTGATTTGAAAATGTCGTTGAATGTCATAGTGATTTACTCCAATCTGATTATTATAGTTTTATTATTAATCTTTATTGATTTCAGCCGTAGATCCGGCATTGTTCGTATTTTGAGAACGCGCCCACGCGTCTGCCGGGTATTGTAACCGCGTCCCTGATTATGTCGGGCAGGAAGTCGTCCCACTTGACTTCGAGAATAATCGGTGATTCACCCGCGGGGAGCGTAAGTGTTGAAGGTTCCAGAAAATCCGTGCGGAACAGCCCGGTGCGGATATCATAATCAATGGTTACGCGCACATTGCCGGGCGCGAACACAAAGGGGATGCGCGTGTAATCGACAATTGTTTTCGGGCGCAGGCCCTGAACGCTCATTTTTGAGTAAAGTTCCACAAGAAGCGGACGGCTGTCGGATGTCATCCAGCTTATATTTCCGTCAACAATGCTCTGCGCCTCCTGCTCTGTCAGACGGCAGCTTTCTTTTAAGCACAGACCGTTTATCTTGCTCTTCTTTTCAAGAACGATGAACGATGTGTCGCCGTTATAGAGGCGGATGCGGAACTTTTCGCGGATGTTCACGCCGTCGATTTTTTCCCTGAGCGCCGTGTCCGCGGGAGTGTCAAAATAGAGACTGCGGATTTTGTATTCGCCGTTTATCGTGTGCCTGTCGCGCTTCATAACCGCGGAGAGTCTTGAAATTAGCACCAGCCTGTCGGCGGCGTTTATTTCGTGCTTCCACTCGTGCCGGTATTGCATAAAACCGCTCCTTTCATTTGGTTTACAATTTCAATTATAATCGTAAAACTTAAATGAACTTAAAAAAACTTAAAGAAATGAAAAAAAGTGAGATTCTTTGAAGAATCTCACTTTTAAAACAATCTTTTTACAGCTTCGGCAGTGTCGCGGTAATTATAAATTCACCGCCCGTTTTTGTTGATGCCGTTATGTTGCCGCCGTGCGCGTCAACTATCGCTTTTGCTATGGAAAGCCCTATTCCGTGTCCGCCTGTCTGAGAATTTCTCGAAGCGTCCGTTCTGTAAAAACGGTCGAAAATGTGCTGTAAATCTTTATCGTTTATATTATCCTTAATTGTATTGACAACCGTCAGCACCGCAGTTTTTCTGTGTGATGAAAGTCTCAGCTTTATTTCACCGCCGTCAGGCGTGTATTTCACGGCGTTTTCAAGAAGAACGGAGAGCAGCTGACGCACCGCGTCGGGCGAGCCGTTCACCGTAATTCCGGGCTCAACTTTTATTTCGTAATTGAGGCTTCGCGAAAGGGCGGGGG
>CADAER010000035.1 GCA_902787025.1 Oscillospiraceae bacterium
GAAAAAGCCCAATGTTAACGCCGATGCACGTATCGTCGCTGAGATTCTCTCCGGCAGGACGAGCGCCACACTTGAGACGGTTATCAACGAGGCGGGGTTGCTCGCTTGCTACGAGGGGAGCGATACCATCACAACGGATCACATGATCAAAGCGATTCTGAGAACAGTTTATTCTGTCAATATTCCATCAAATACAAGTACCTTGCCGATTATTAATCTTAATCAACATAGTTTTGCTTCAGAGATCGTATATCACGAAGCAGGTCATGCAGCAATGAGCGAGATCCTAAAGCCAGATTCGTTAGCGTTAGTCGCTGCTTTTGGTGAATGCAGTGAGGGGAGCTTTATCAAGCGCATTACGGATGGAAGGGATCGCACGATGGAATAGCGCGAACAGAGTATTCTCATTTCTATGGCAGGCAAGGCCGCGGTCGAGCTGAAGTACGGTATCCCCGGATTTGGCGGAAGAGCGGACTTCAACAGCGTTTACGATAACCTTTTGTCATGGGCAGACGGTGAAGCTATTTACGGTTTTGATCTACAAACGGGTTATCGTGAAGTCCCAGAATCTACCGGATATCTCCAACATCAAGTCGTATCTCACCGCATGGCGGAATACTATCAGCAGGCAAATAAGCTGCTAACCGAGAATCGATCTCTGTTGGATGGTATTGCGGAAATGATTGCCAAGAAGCGATACCTTACCTCAGATGATATCAGGGAAATCAGAAAACCTAATGCAGCATAACAAGAACGCAGACCGTTTATTAATAGCGGTCTGCTTTTTCTTATAGAACACAGGTGTTATTACTTGCGTTTACTTTTACAATTTTTTTTGGCCGACAAGGTCAAAGTCCCTTTATTTGTCAGAATAATGTTGTATAATGATAGTAGCCCCCCGTTAAATTGTCAAAGTGAAGTTATGGTTTTTGTGCGTTTATTGCTTAGTTACGCTGAATTGGAGGTTATGACTATGGCAAACAAAGGAAGAAGCTAACCCAATATCTTTGGTGGATACACCCATTACGATGAAAAGGGAAATAAAATCGGCAGGAGCGAACCCGGTCTCTTTGGCGGCTATACCAATTATGATGCTAAAGGCAATAAAGTCGGACACAGTGATCCCGATCTCCTAGGGGGCTTTACTCACTACGACAGCAAAGGGAGTAAAACCGGTTCCAGCTCACCTAAAATAGCTGGCGGATATACGCATTCAGATGCTGAAGGCTGCTATATTGCAACCTGCGTGTATGGATCCTATGACTGCCCGGAAGTATGGACCTTAAGACGATTCAGGGATAAAACGCTCGGCTCCCATCTTTTCGGCCGTGTATTTATCCGAGTATATTATGCTCTCAGCCCTACCCTTGTAAAATGGTTCGGCAGCACTCGTCTGTTCAAAACGATATGTAGAACCCGCCTCGATAGAATGGTATCATCGCTGCGGGAACGCGGTGTTGAGGATACGCCGTATAATGATAAAGGCTGGAGAAAACACTATGGAGATAGATATATGTGATATTCCTGAAAACATGGATTTTTCAGATTATCCTGATGATACTCGTTTCATACTTAATGAGCATTTCCCCCACTATATTCTTGAACCCTTTGAAGTGATAAAACCAGATGATCCTCGTTATGATGAAGCGTTAACTTATAACGAAGTAATGCAAAGACTGGATGATTGAATCGTATCATAACCTAAAGTACCGTCGGGTGTTCATAATAAACTTTTTGATTAAAGGTTCGGTGTAAAATGAAAGATCTGTTTGTTAACCTCAACCCTACTCAAATGGAAGCAGTGACCTCAACAGAGGGATTTATCCGTGTGATCGCCGGAGCCGGTTCCGGCAAGACGCGGGCGCTGACTCACCGCTTTGCGTACCTTGTCAACGAGGTCGGTATCCTGCCAGGCAACTTCCTGTGCGTTACCTTTACCAACAAGGCGGCAGACGAGATGCGCCAGCGTATCCATCTGCTGACAGGAGATAATGATACCGGTTATATCTGCACCTTCCACAGCTTCTGCGTCAGCGTTTTGCAGGAGGACAGCTTTGCGGTTCAGTATCCGAAGAGTTTCCTCGTCCTCGATAACTCCGACATTGATGATATGCTCCGCATCATTTACGCCGAGCGCGGACTGACGCTCAGAGATATGACCTTCCGTGACGCACGGGATATGATCGAGATACAAAAGCTGTTCAAGAAGCCCGACTACTACCTCGACATGATCGAGATGTCGCTCGACACACTGCATGATAAATACAGGCAGGCGACCGAAGTTAAGGAGATCATCTTCTACGGATATCTGTATCAAGAGAAGAAATGCTTCGGTCTCGACTACAACGATCTGATCAAGTTCGTATTATATATCTTCTCGCAGAACGCTGAAATCAAGCTCAAATGGCAGAAGCGCCTCGAGTACATAATGATCGACGAATTTCAGGATATCGACTTCCTGCAATACGAGCTGATGGAAAATCTCTGCGGCTTTCACAAGAACCTGTTCATCGTAGGCGATCCCGACCAAACCATCTATACCTGGCGCGGCGCTGACGTCAAATATCTGATGGAATTCGACAAGGTGTTCCCGAACGTCAAGACCATCCTGATGACGCAGAACTACCGCTCCTCCCCTCAAATCATCGCGGCGGTGAATTCGCTGATCGACAAGAACCGGTATCGAGTGAATAAGAAACTGATCCCCATGCTGCCTGACGGCGAAAGCGTGCTGTGTCATCATGCGTCACGCAGCGAGGATGAGGCGAAGTGGATCGTGTCGCAAATGCTCGAATTGAACGATAAAGGCGTCCCGTTCCGTGATATGACCGTTCTATATCGTGCGCATTACATCACACGAACTGTCGAGGATGTTTTGCGGAAGGCGAAGATCCCATATACCATCTATAGCGGCGTACAGTTCTATGAGCGGCTGGAAATCAAGAACGCGCTGTCATATCTACGTATGATCGCGTACAAGGATGATTTGTCTTTCAGGCGAATCGCCAACGTGCCGAAACGCAACCTCGGTGAGCGGCGGATGAAGTTTTTGGAGGAGTTCGCCACCGAGCACGGCTGCTCTCTGTATGAAGCATTGAGGTACACTGCAGAGGATGATATCTTTAAAGGGACGAAAGCTCATCGTTTTATAAAACTGATAGAAACCTTCTCTGCAAATTATGCTGACAGACCGATTTCCGAGCTGCTGTCGGATATCCTCGACAAGAGTGGATATGAAGAAGCGCTTCGCACCGAGGGCAGTCAGGAACGTCTTGATAATCTCGCTGAATTGAAGCAGAGCGTTTATGAATATGAAACCTCCTGCGGCGAGGAGAGTATGCTCGAGCATTACCTGACGCATATCGCGCTATACACGAACAGCGACACTGAGAGCCGCGGCGATAAGGTCAAGCTGATGACCGTCCACGCTGCGAAGGGCCTGGAGTTCCCTTACGTCTTCCTCTGTGCGATGAACGAGGGAGTGTTCCCGTCGAAGAAAACCAATACCCTTGAGAAGATGGAAGAGGAGCGTCGACTCGCCTTTGTGGCGATGACGCGTGCAGAGAAACGGTTGTATCTCAGCGAGGCGGAAGGGCGTAACCTCGACGGCTCTCCGAAGTTCCCCTCACGGTTCATCCTCGATATCGACGATGAGCTGTTGGAACATACCGAACCGCCGAAAGACGCGCTGATACAGGATGCGAAAGAATACATCGAGGCAACGACAAAATATATGCCCGAGAACCTCGACAGCATCGTTCTGCCTATCGGCCAGCGGGTAAGGCACGCTGTATTCGGAGAGGGAATCGTGACAGACGTAGATACCGATAAAGGCGCGCATCTTATCAAATTCGATTCAATGGATACGCCCCGGATGATCTCGTTTAAAGTCCGAATCGAAGTATTATGAGTAAAAGTACCCTCAGCTTTATAGTTGAGGGTTTTACTTGTTGCGTATAGTATTATTTCATGGTATAGTTTAACAAGAAAAACTACGACGGAGGAATCAGCTTAGGAGAAGCCTGAAATGAAGTACGTAATTATATCCATAGCGGCAATATTCATACTGATAGCGATTATTTTCAAGTCGGTATCAATTCCCGTTCTTCTTGTCGCGGGAATTGAGCTAGCGATAATGATTAACCTTGCCGTGTCTCTTTTCACGGGAGCGAACGTGTCGTTCATAGCCCCGACGATAATCAGCTGTGTTCAGCTGGGCGCTACGGTGGATTACGCGATTCTTATGAGCACGAGGTTCCGTGAAGAACTCAACAAGGGGCACGATAAACTTGAAGCGATGAAAATTGCGGCTGAGGCGTCGGACAAATCGATTTTCCAGTCGGCGCTGGTATTTTTCTGCGCGACATTCGGCGTGTATTGCGTATGCAATATTGAAATTGTCAAATCCATTTGCTCGATGCTCGCAAGAGGCGCGGTAATCAGCGGGCTTGTAATAATCGTATTCCTGCCCGCGCTGCTGACCTGCTTTGAAAGCATAATCGGAAAAACATCTTACGGTTGGAGAAAAAAAGACGCTCGTGCGGAAAGGGTGAATAAAATGAACGCGTCATCAATAATCAAAAAATCCGTCGCTTTGACAACGGCGCTTGCAATGCTTGCGGGTCTGTGTTCCTGCGCTTCAAAGCAGGAAGAAAGCGCGGACGACATCAATGACAAAACAATCGTCGCGCAGCAGCCTGTTTACAGTGAAAAGCCCGGCTCTGTTTCCAAATCCGAAACTGTTTATATCAACATAAAAAGCACGGGAGACATTGAGAACATCAATGTTACCGACTGGCTTCACACAGACAAAGGCGAAGTCCGCGTCACAGACAGAAGCGGCCTTGAAAACATTGAAAACATCAAGGGCGACACCCTGCCTGTTGAAGAAGGCGCAGACTTAATCTGGAATATGACGGAAACAGACCTTTATTACAGCGGCGAGACAAACAAGAAGCCGCCTGTGGATATAGATATATCATATACTCTTGACGGCAAAAAGATTTCGCCCGAAAAGCTCGCCGGCAAAAGCGGGAAAGTCAGAATAGATGTCAGGATGAACAACAATCTCAGCAAAACTGCCGAAATTAACGGAAAGAAAATCAAGGTTTTCCTGCCCGTACTTGTTATAGGCGGATTCATCCTGCCGGAAGCGGAGTTTTCGGGCGTGCAGGTCAAAAACGGAAGGTCTGTCGGCGACGGCACAAAAGAGATTGCGGTTATGTTCGGCGTGCCGGGACTGAGTGAAAGTCTTAACCTGAAAGACCTCGGCTTGAATGAGATTACGGGAATTGAACTCGGCTCGTCCGCAAGCGTTACCGCGGACGCGAAGAACTTCTCTCTGGGAAATATGTATTTTGCCGCCATTCCGATTAGTTCACTCAACATTGAACTTGACAACGACAGTTCAATTGACGACCTGAAAACCGTGCTGTCTGTTCTCAGCGAGGTGCAGAGCACCGTGAGTCAGATGGATATCGACAAGCTTATGTCAATGCTTTCGCCAGGTTCGGATTCTCTGCTGAATGTGGTTGAAGACGCCGTTGACCTTTATAACAGCAACAAGGCGTTAATCAAGGTTCTCGCGAAATATACCGCGCCCGAAAACAACGCGGCGCTTAAAAACCTGCTTGAATTCATTACGGATGAAAACACCGTCAAAGCGCTTTCGATTCTGACGGATTCCAGCGTTACAAAGTTTTTCGCGGGGTTGTCGAATATGAGCGACAGCATTGTTGTCGCCGATTCGCTGCTTAAGGATTTACAGGACCCGGAGGTCCGCAAAGCGACAGAAAGTTCTGAATGAGAATCAGAGCACGGTCGATTATCTTATGTCGCTGCTTAACGGAGATACAGCCGACGCGGTAACAAAAATATTCTCAATGCTTGATGAAACCGACCTTAAAAAGCTTGATGAAAAATACGGCGCGTTGACCGAAAACGCCGGCGATATCGCGGCGAGAATCGAAAAGTGGATTTCTTTCGGAAAATCATACAGAATATTCACGGACGCTTCCGATGATATGCAGTCTTCCGTATTCTTTATTTATATGACTCCGTCGATTGAAGTGAAGACGGATAAAAGCGAGACGACAACCGTGCTTTCGGGTGAATCGCCGCTGGATGAGTTCATAAAGAAATTCAAATAAACAAGCAACTGCTTTTATAAAAAACAAAGCCCCGTCGGAAGACGGGGCTTGATGTTTGTTGTTTTATTCCTCCGCGTGCGGGGTATGCCTGCACTGTGAGAGCAGGCTGTTTAAGTATTGAGCGACCGTTTCGGGTTTCGCTTTGAGTTTCAGATAGTATCTGTCGGATGTGCGGTCGTTTTCAGCCGTATTCGCGCCGTCGGCGTCAACGGTGATTTTCACTCTGTGAGACATTTTGTAAAAATCTCCGCAGCCTTCAACCGCGAACTGCACCGCGGTCAGGTCCCAGCTTCTGTTTGAAACGCGACCCGATTTTTTATCGCCGGTGTTATGGAAGAGATAGCAGTCGTAAACGGGATTGTCTGTGTTCGCGTTTTCATCGCCGTCAAAGCCCGTGATGATTTTCTCGCCGACCTCATAGCCTGTGCAGATTACGGGACACGGGAAATTGTCAAAAACAAACTGCGCCGCCTCAACATCCTGCTTTATGTTAAACTCCGTTCCTTCGGGGAATTTTCCCGCCATCGCGACAAGGGCGTGGACCTTTTTCTTCACAAGGTCGGGATATTTTTCCGTCAGTTCGGCTATGTTGTTAAGCATTCCGATTGACACAATAACAACCGAGTCATCCTGCGCTTCTTTAAGCGCTTTTTTGTAGAAATCGAGGGAGTGTTCAACCTCAAATTTACCCGCGTCGCTCATATATTTTTCATTGACAATGGCGGCGTAATCCGAACTTGTTTCGAGGAAGCCGTCTCTTTCGGTCTGCGATATCGGAACATTGTAAAAGCCGCAGTAATTGAGAATTGCCCTTAAAACTCCGTTGGAGTTTTTGTTCGAGGTGCAGTTGACAACGCCCAGCGGAGCCATATCCTCGCGCTTCATAAGCGCAAGCAGAACGGCGAGCGCGCCCGCGTCATCGCTGTCGGGACCGATATCCGTGTCGAGAATAATGTCGCGCCTGCTCAGGGTTATCGGCTCATATTCCCAGTTGTCTCCGCGCGCCACCTTTATTGCGTATTTTACTATTGAAACGGCAATGATAATCACTACAATTATTAGAGCCGCCGTTATGGTGTATTTCATCGGAATAAGGTCATAGATTTTGTCGCCCAGAATCGTGAAAAGAACAACTCTCGGCATTATTCCGCCGAACGATAAAAGCAGATACGGCAGAAATTTCATTGTTGTCGTGCCCATAAAAAGACTGACAACATCTATGGGGAAAAGCGGCAGAAAACGGATTCCGAAAAACGCTGGATATTTTGTGCCGTTTTCAATATTGAGAAGTTTCTGCCCTTTTTTTGATTTGCTCAGTATTTTCGCGACATTGTCTCCGCCGAGAAGTCTGCCGAGGCACCAGGTGACGCAAAGCTCGATGATAATACCCGCCGAATTGATAAGCAGAGCCTGCCACATCGGAAAGGCGAGACCGACCGCGACATAAATCATTGACGCGGGAACGACAAAAACAATGGATTTGACAAAATAAACGCCCAGAATCATCCCGACTGCCGCGGCAACGGATGACGCGGACGCGATAAGAGCGCGCACATCAATATTGACCAAATCCTTGTATTTCCAGATAATCAGGGTAACTATCGCGGCGGCGATAACGAGCCTTGCGACAAGGCTTAAAGACTGCCGCGCCTTGCGTAATTTTTCTTTCAGAGAAATCACCTCTACGTTATAAATAAAAGTTTATTTGACAAGAGCCTGTAAATCGGGGAACATCGAGAGCGAGCGGGCGAGAATGCCGTGCATGGCGGCTATCGCCGTGCCGTAGTTTGTCATCGGCACGCCCTGCTCCGCGGCGCTCCTTGCCCTAAAGCGCATTTCTCTTTCGTTGAGCATACAGCCGCCGCAATGAACCACGAGCGAACACGCGCTTAAATCTTCGGGGAATTCAACGCCCGATGTGAATTTATAATTGAATTTCTTTCCTGTGTATTTTTCAATCCAGCCCGGCATCTTCACCGTGCCTATGTCGTTGCACTGCCTGTGATGCGTGCAGCCTTCGGCGATGAGAACGGTGTCGCCGTCTTTAAGATTATTGAGAGCGGCAACGCCCTTTACCGCGGTTTCGAGGAAGCCCTTGTATCTCGCCATCAGAATTGAAAATGATGTAAGCGGTATATCATCGGGAACGGCTTTCGCCACCGTTTCGAAAACCTGGCTGTCGGTAATTACCATGGCGGGTTTTCCGTTGAGTGAGGCGAGCATATTCTCAACGGCGTTTTCTTTTACAACGCAAGCCTGACAGTCGTGGTCGAGAATGTCGCGGAGCATCTGCTGCTGCGGAAGAATAATTCTGCCTTTGGGAGCGGCTGAATCTATCGGCACAACAAGTAAGACAGTGTCGCCTTTTTTCAGCAGATCGCCTACAAGCGGTTTTTCGTCATTTGATTTGACAAGACGGGCTATGCGCTCCTTGAGTTCGTAAACGCCCGTTTTTTCCTTCGCGCTGACATATATTTCATTTTTGCCCGCTTCGGGCGTTGAGGCAAGAAGATCGGTTTTATTGAAAACAATAATATACGGAATCTCTTTCGCTTTAAACAGCTCAACAAGTTCACTGTCGGCGGCTGTCATTCCTTTTTGCGCGTCAACGCACAAAACGGCGATATCGGTTTTGTTTAAAACCTGTTTCGCTTTTTTTACACGCATTTCGCCGAGCGCGCCTTCGTCGTCAAAACCGGGCGTGTCGATTATCACAACGGGACCGAGCGGCAGAAGTTCCATCGCCTTTTGCACGGGATCCGTCGTGGTGCCGAGAGTTTCGGAAACAATCGAGAGTTCCTGCCCGGTAACGGCGTTTACAACACTGGATTTACCCGCGTTGCGCATACCGAAAAAGCCTATGTGAATACGGTTCGCCGAGGGCGTATCGTTAAGCGACATACCGTTCCTCCGTTCATAACTGTAATATATTTATTAAAACACTATATTTTGATTTAGTCAATGAAAAAATATACAATATGTTTGAAAAAAACGGGCAAATTTTTATAAAATGATATTTACAACAAAAACAGTAAATGTTATAATAATTGAGTATTTTTGATTTCGGAAAAGAGGAGTCAGCGTGAATAAAATCGGTTTTGACAACAACGAATACATCCGCCGTCAGAGTGAAATGATAAGCAAGAGAATTCAGGAGTTCGGCGGCAAGCTTTACCTTGAATTCGGCGGCAAGCTTTTTGACGATTACCACGCGTCGAGAGTTCTGCCGGGCTTTGCTCCCGACAGCAAACTGCAAATGCTCAAAGCCATCGCGTCGGATGTTGAAATAGTTTTTGCCATAAGCGCGGGCGATATTGAATCGAATAAAATCCGCCGCGATCTCGGCATAACCTACGACATTGACGTTCTGCGCCTTATCGACGCCTTCACCGACGCGGGTCTTTATGTAGGCAGCGTTGTCATCACCCGTTACAACGGTCAGCCCGCGGCAAAGGCTTTCAAATCAAAGCTTGAGGCTCTCGGAATCAAGGTGTTTATTCATGTTCCGATTGAAGGCTACCCCTATGATGTCGCCAACATAGTCAGCGAAGAGGGGTTCGGCAGAAACGAATATATCGAAACCACCCGCCCGCTTGTTGTTATCACGGCTCCCGGCCCCGGAAGCGGCAAGATGGCCACCTGCCTCTCACAGCTTTATCACGAAAACAAGCGCGGAAAAATCGCGGGATACGCGAAATTCGAGACCTTCCCCATCTGGAACCTTCCTCTCAAGCACCCCGTAAACCTTGCGTATGAGGCGGCGACAGCCGACCTTGACGATGTCAATATGATTGACTACTACCATCTTGAAGCCTACGGTGAAACAACGGTAAACTACAACCGCGACCTTGAGATATTCCCCGTTCTCAACGCTCTGTTTGAGAAAATCGAGGGCGAGAGCCCTTACAAATCCCCCACGGATATGGGCGTAAATATGGCGGGCTACGCAATCTGCGACGACGAGGCCTGCCGTGAGGCGTCAAAGGCCGAAATCATACGCAGATATTTCGCCGCCCTTGTTGACAAAAAGACTGGCAGAGGCTCCGCTCACGCGGTTACGAAGATTGAAAACCTTATGAATCAGGCGGGCATTACGGTTGACGACCGCAAGGTAATCGGCACCGCGCTCGCAAAGAGCGCCGCAACAGGCGGCAAACCCGCCGCGGCAATAGAACTCGGCGACGGAACAATTGTCACGGGCAAAACGAGCGAGCTTCTGGGCGCGTCGTCGGCGGCTATTCTCAACGCTCTCAAGCATATTTCCGGAGTGGGTGACGAAGAGCTGCTTATCGCTCCGTCGATTATTGAACCTATCCAGAAACTCAAGACAGGCATACTCAAGGACAGAAGTCCGATGCTTCACATTGACGAAATGTTCATAGCCCTGACAATGAGCGCGGCGGACAATCCATGCGCAGCAAAGGTGCTTGAAGCCGTTGAAGGTCTGAAGGGAGCGCAGGCGCACTCGACAGTTATCCTCTCGCAGACCGACCAGGACACATTCCGCAAGCTCGGAGTTGACCTGACCTGCGAACCCGATTACGAGAACAAGAAATTTTATCATAAATAAAAATCAGCCGCAGAATTGAATCTGCGGCTTTTCTTTTGCTTGTCTATTCGGACATAAGAACCTGCACCTTTGAGGGTGAGTAATTGAATATAGCGTCGTTTCTGTCAAGTTCAATAATTATGTGCCAGCTTGCCATATCCGCTGTGCCGACTTCGGGGCAGAAACGGTAAACGGCGATTATTCCTTCTTTGCCGTTGACATTGACCCCGTCATAATAATTCGAGCCGCTGCTCTCACGGGTGACTACCATAACAATGGCCTTGTCTTTGAAAAAGTCATCGTCATATTCCGCGGTCGCCTCGTTGAATGATTCTGTTGAACCGGAACCGCTGTCGAAATAATAATCGGATGATTTGCTGCTTTTGTAGGCGTTCAGTTCATCGGCGCTTTTTATGAAAACAACTTTTGGATACGCGGTGTCGCTGTAACGGCTCTCGTTGGCCCTGATATACTGAATTGACGGCGATGCGGTGTTCTTCTGTTTTACGGTATTGCTCTGCCCCGTATAAGCAACGGTTGTGCCGGTGTTTTTCTCTGTTTCGAATGATACGGGCTTTCTGAATGTTGTTGACCCGGCGGGAATGATTTCCGTTTTGTTTTCAAAATACTTTTCAAGAGTCTTTTCAAAGGTCTCTTTTTCTTTTCCGCTGAGTGTAATTACGGATGAATTGCCGAATTCGCCCGTTTTCGCGTCATAGTAAAAAGTGCTGCCGCTGACCGTTATTTCGTAATCGGCATTGCCCGAAAAGTCGGTTTCGCGCATCTCGCGTGAGAGCAGTGTCCTTATATAATGCGAGTCTTCGGGCGACATCGCGTATTTCGGTGAGCCTGCCGAGCTGACGGACGCGATAACCTGATTTCCGGTTACTTCCTGAGCCGACGCGTATGAAACGGCGGGCTCTGTCGTTCCCGTTTCATCCTGATTCTTGCCGCAGGCGGAAATAGCGCAGGCAAGGAAAACGGCAAGTAATATACAAATTGTCTTTTTCATTTTTCTCACTCCTTTATGTATTACACGCATAAAAGCGGAAAACGGTTACACAAAACTCCCCTCGAATATTCAAGGGGAGATAAATTACGCTTCTTCCTGTTCTTCAGTCTGTTCTTTGTCTTTTTTGAAAACCAGGAGTTTGCTGAAAATGTAGTTGAGAACGACCACCACAACGCCGACGGCGATTTTGGCAAGCAGTTCGTTCATATTGCAGATTGTTACCAGCAGGAACATTCCGAAAAGTTCAACCATAAGCGAAAAAATTCTCGCTCCGACAAAGCCCATGAATTCCCTGACCGCCACCGACGGCGCCCAGCATTTTGACTGAAAAACGAAGAGTTTGTTTGTGAAAAACGCAAAAAGCACGCCTGCCACCCAGGCTATGAAAGTCGAGTCAAGATATTCGCTGCCCTTTGTGCTGAAAAGTTCGGCGGCTTCCGTCCATCCTTTCCGGATGAAGAAATTGCCGAGAACTCCGTTCCATCCCGCCGCCTCAAACGCGCGGTTGCAGAGATAGAAAACGCCTAGATTGACAACGGTTGTCGCCAACCCGAAAACAAGATACATAAACACTTCCCGTGTCAGAAGTTTGTCGGCGATTCTTCCCAAAAACGATTCGGGCTTAACTATTTTAAACGCGATTTTTCGCAAAAAATCAATCATATCGGTCTTTTCTCCGTTAAAAAGTAAAATAATTTTAATGTATTACACCGTCATTGTCAAGAAGCACTTGAATTTTACCGAATAACTTGGTAAAATAACTAATTGTATATTTATGAATCGAGGTAACAAATATGAGCGAATGTTCTGGCAACTGTTCAAGCTGCAGTGAAAACTGTTCATCAAGAGAACAGCAGGATTTACATATTCCGCAAAACGAATACAGCAATGTCGGCAAGGTCATCGCCGTAATCAGCGGCAAGGGCGGCGTCGGCAAATCGACGGTAACATCATTGCTCGCGACGGCAATGCAATCGCAGGGCAAAACGGTGGCTGTGCTTGACGCGGATGTAACAGGCCCTTCGATTCCGCAGGCGTTCGGAATTCACAAACACGCCGAAGCCGACGCGGCGGGACTTATTCCCGAAACGACCAAAACCGGAATAAGAATAATGTCTGTAAACCTTCTGCTTGAAAAGGAAGACCAGCCCGTTGTGTGGCGCGGTCCCGTTATTTCGGGCGTGATTCAGCAGTTCTGGAAGGATGTCGCCTGGGGCGATGTCGACTATATGTTTGTCGATATGCCTCCCGGCACGGGCGATGTTCCTCTTACTGTGTTCCAGAGTCTGCCGATTGACGGAGTTATCATCGTCACCACTCCGCAGGACCTTGTTACGATGATAGTCAAAAAGGCGTTCAATATGGCGCAGCTTATGGATATTCCCGTAATCGGAATCGTTGAGAATATGAGTTACGCCGTCTGCCCCGACTGCGGCAAAAAGATTGAACTTTTCGGCAAAAGCAAAGCCGATGAGGTAGCGGAGCAGCTGGGTGTTCCCGTTCTCGCGCAGCTTCCCGTTGAGCCCGTAACCGCGTCGCTCGTTGACAGAGGAGCCGTTGAACTCGCGAACACAGACGGTATTCTGCCTGTTATTAAAACAATAGAAAATTTTAACATAAACTGACGAGGTAACAAAATGCTTGATATTAAATTTGTCCGTGAAAATCCCGATATTGTTAAAGAAAACATCAAAAAGAAATTTCAGGATTCCAAACTTCCGCTTGTTGACGAAGCGATAAAACTCGACGCGGATTTCAGAGCGGCGAAAACCAAAGCCGACAGTCTGCGCGCAGAGAAAAACAAGGTTTCAAAGCAAATAGGCGCGCTTATGGCTCAGGGCAAAAAGGATGAAGCCGAGCAAGTTAAACAGCAGGTCGCGAACTACGCCGCCGAACTCGCCGAACTCGAGAAACTCGAGCCCGAACTTGAAGAAAAGCTCAAAAAGGTAATGATGGTTATTCCCAACATTATCGACGAGAGCGTTCCCATCGGCAAGGATGACAGCGAAAATGTTGAG
This sequence comes from Oscillospiraceae bacterium, assembly GCA_902787025.1. Classification (GTDB taxonomy): domain Bacteria; phylum Bacillota; class Clostridia; order Oscillospirales; family Acutalibacteraceae; genus CAG-177. Next base: position 13,729 of record CADAER010000035.1, read on the forward strand.
ATTGAAAAATTCGGCGAGCCCGTTGTTCCCGATTTTGAAATCCCCTATCACACCGAGATTATGGAAAAATTCTGCGGCATTGACCTTGATTCCGCGCGACGTGTCGCAGGCGAAGGCTTCTACTACCTTATGGGCGACATTGCGAGAGTTCATTCCGCAGTTATCGCCTATGCACGTGACTTTATGATCAACCGCGGCTTCACCTACTGCGTGCCGCCGTTTATGATCAGAAGCAATGTTGTTACGGGCGTTATGAGCTTTGCCGAAATGGACGCCATGATGTATAAAATCGAGGGCGAGGATCTCTACCTTATCGGCACAAGCGAACACTCGATGATAGGCAAATATATTGACACAATCATTCCAGAAGACACCCTGCCCCACTGCCTTACAAGCTACTCGCCCTGCTTCCGCAAAGAAAAGGGCGCTCACGGCATAGAGGAGCGCGGAGTTTACCGTATTCACCAGTTCGAAAAACAGGAAATGATCGTTGTATGCAAGCCTGAGGACAGCAAAATCTGGTTTGACAAGCTCTGGCAGAACACAGTTGACCTCTTCCGCTCGCTCGACATTCCCGTGCGCACGCTTGAATGCTGCTCGGGCGACCTCGCCGACCTGAAAGTCAAATCCATAGATGTTGAGGCGTGGAGTCCAAGACAGAAGAAATACTTTGAAGTCGGCAGCTGCTCGAATCTCAGCGACGCGCAGGCGCGCAGACTTAAAATCCGCGTTGACGGCAAAGACGGCAAATATTTCGCTCATACCCTCAACAACACGGTTGTCGCTCCCCCGAGAATGCTTATCGCCTTCCTCGAAAACAACCTTCAGTCGGACGGCACGGTGCTTATTCCCAAGGTTCTTCAGCCTTATATGGGCGGCACCGAAAAACTTGTTCCGAAGAAATAAACAGACAAAGCCGGCGTTTATACGCCGGCATAATATTTGATGAATTATGAGTTACAAATACGAACTTCACTGCCACACGGGCAAGGTTTCAATGTGCGGCAAGGTTGAGCCGAAAAGAATAGTTGAGCTATACAAACAGAACGGTTATTCCGGCATTGTCCTGACTGACCATTACAGTGAACTGACATTTTACAACCGTCATCTTTTCAATCCGCAGAAAGAAATGGATTTCTATCTTTCCGCATACCGCGAGCTTAAAGAATATTGCAAAGACGATGAAAATTTCACTGTTCTTTTAGGCGTTGAACTGAGAAGATACGCGCATACGGCGGATTTCCTCATCTACGGGATAGACGAAGATTTTTTACTCAACTGCGGAAATATGATGGCGTGGAGCGACAAAACGCTTTACAATAAGGTTCACGAGGCGGGCGGTCTTGTATTCATGGCGCATCCGTTTCGCTGGTATATACGCGACCGCGATGAAAACGTGATTGACGGAATTGAGGTTTTCAACGGCAAAAACTCGCCCGAACGAAACAGAAAAGCGTATGAATGGGCGCAAAAATCCGGCAAGCTTATGTCAAGCGGAAGCGACTTTCACAAAGAGTGCGATGTCGCGAAAGGCGGAATAGAAACAAATACAAAAATCCGCACAAATGAAGACCTTTTAAATGTTCTGAAATCGAGAGATTTCAAATTGATTGAAAATTATTGACATTGCACCCGCTGTCAATGTATAATCTTTAAAAATATTTTAATTACAGGAGAGAGAATTATGAAAAAGTATTACTGCCCCGTATGCGGTTACGAGAGTGACGAGCCCATCGATGTCTGCCCCATCTGCGGCGCAAAGATGGCTGTAAGAGAAGACAACGCGGAAATGAACTGGGCTGCCGAGCATGTTGTAGGCATTGCCAAAGGCGTTGACCCCGAAATTCTTCAGGGCCTCCGCGACAACTTCAACGGCGAATGCTCCGAGGTAGGTATGTATCTCGCGATGGCAAGAGTTGCTTTCAGGGAAGGCTACCCCGAAATAGGTCTTTACTGGGAAAAAGCCGCTTATGAAGAAGCGGAGCACGCCGCGAAATTTGCGGAGCTTCTCGGCGAGGTTATCACCGATTCCACCAAAAAGAATCTCGAAATGAGAGTTGCCGCCGAGAACGGCGCCACTCAGGGCAAAACCGACCTCGCGAAGAAAGCGAAGGAACTCGGTCTTGACGCTATTCACGACACAGTGCATGAGATGGCAAGAGACGAAGCCAGACACGGCAAAGCATTTAAGGGATTATTAGAGAGATACTTCGGTTAAGCCGAAAGCCCTGTTATATCAAGGAATTGCAGATATTTTGTAAATGAAAACCGTCCGCTTAATGCGGGCGGTTTATTTCAGTTTTAGTGTGAGAATCACACTTTTTGGCGGGTAAGCTTGGATCGCTCAGGGGAGAAATCACACTCTTAAGATTTTTTGTGTTTCCTCAAAAGCTCCATACTTTACCCTGCTTCATATTTCATCCTCACAGCGGATAGGTCAATATATTAAAAATCTATTGTGTTTAATATATCATTATGATAAAATGAATAAGTAAGCATTTTATGGAAACTGATTGGGAGGAAAGATTATGAAAACAGCAAAAAGGGCTTTGGCGCTTTTACTTTCGCTTATGCTGGTGCTCGGCACGGCGGCGGCCGGGGGTGTGAGCGTGTCGGCGCTGTCGGGCAGCGGCACGGCGGATGACCCCTATCAGATTGAAAGCTACTCGGATCTCAATGAGTTCGCCGTTATAGTCAACGGCAAAGAGAATGAAGGAATTGCCCCCGAACCCTCCGCGTGCGCGGTTCTGACGGCGGACATAGAATGCAAAAACGATCCGTATGATGATGAATACGCCAAAGACTGGGTCGCCATCGCGAACAGCGGCGACCGCCCCTTCACCGGCACCTTTGACGGCAGCGGTTACAAAATCACCGGTCTTGACAACAGCGAAGTGTATAACGAAGATTACTCCGGTCTCTTCGGCTTCATCGGCGAGGGCGGCTCTGTTAAAAATGTCCGCCTTGAAAACGCAAACTTAAGCGGCAATTACATCGGCGGCATAGCCCACGAAAACAGAGGAACAATACAAAACTGCTCCTTTGGCGGCAGCATAACCTGCAGCGATGATTCTGCCGCCGGAATTGCCTGTGATAACTTCGGCACAATAACAGACTGTTACAATAACGGCACTGTCTCAGGCAACAGTCCTGTCGGCGGCATTGCCGGTAACAACCGCGGCACAGTAACAAACAGCTGTAACACAGGCAGTGTTACCGGCAACAACGCTGTCGGCGGCGTGGCCGGACTTAATAATAACGCAGTAATAAACTGCTTTAACACGGGCGCTGTTTCGGGCTATTATTTTGCCGGCGGCATTGCGGGAGAAAGCAACGGAACGGTTGCAAACTGCTACAACACAGGCAGCGTCTTGGGTAATTATAATGTCGGCGGCGTCCTCGGCTCCAATTTTAACGACGGCGCTCTTACAAACTGCTATAACACGGGCAGTGTTACCGGCAATTATGCTGTCGGCGGCATTGCAGGAGCGGTGGAAACAAATAATCCCGCGTGGGTGACCGCAGTTACAAACTGCTACAGCACCGGCACGGTTACCGCGCAGGGCGAGGATGCGGTCGCCGGAGGCGTTGTCGGTTATCTCGGCGACAACTGCACTGTCGCAAACTGTTATTATGACAGCGAAAAATGCTCCTTCGGCGCGATTGACGGCGCGGATGACACCGCAAACAGCGTCACAGGTCTCTCAACAGACAAAATGACGGGCGAAAACGCTCTTGACAATATGTCGGGGCTTTCCTCCGACTCCTGGCTCGTCAGGGCAAATGCGGACGGTTGGGCTTACTACCCCCACCTCAAGGGCTTCACCTACGACAGCGTATCCACGGACGCAAACTGGCCGGCTAAAACCGAATACACGGCTCCTGCTCAGACGGTGTTTGAAATAAGCAACTATGAAGAACTCAATGAGTTCGCCGTTATAGTCAACGGCACGGATAAGGTTGCTCCGAACCCCTCCGCCTGCGCGGTTCTCACTGCGGATATAGAGTGCAAATATAATGAATTCGATTACGAATACGCCAAAGACTGGGTTCCGATTGCCAAAAGAGACCGCCCCTTCACCGGCGTCTTTGACGGCAGAGGTCACAAAATCACCGGTCTTGACAACAGCGAAGTGTATAACAAAAATGACTCCGGTCTCTTCGGCTTCATCGGCGAGAGCGGTTCTGTTAAAAATGTCCGCCTTATAAACGCGCGCTTCGGCGGTAATAACATCGGCGGCATAGCGAATGAAAACAACGGAACAATACAAAACTGCTCCTTTGACGGCAGCATTGGCGGCGACAGCCTGGTCGGCGGCATCGCCTGTGATAACTACGGCACAGTAACAAACTGTTACAACACCGGCAGCGTCTCGGGCAATCATAATGTCGGCGGCATTGCCGGTACTAACTACGGCACAGTAACAAACTGTTACAACACCGGCAGCGTCTCGGGCAGTTATGATGTCGGCGGCATTACCGGACGCAACACCGGAACAGTTGCGAACTGCTATAATACAGGCAGCGTCTCGGGCGACGGAGATGTCGGCGGCGTCCTCGGCAGCAATTTTAACCCCGGCGCTCTCACAAACAGCTATAACACGGGCAGTGTAACCGGCAACAACGCTGTCGGCGGCATTACCGGACGCAACACCGGAACAGTTGCGAACTGCTATAATACAGGCGATGTTACCGGCAACAACTCAGTCGGCGGCGTTGCAGGAGATAATGAAAACATCGGCAAGGTCACAGACTGCTTTAACACGGGCAATATAACCGGCAATAACGCTGTCGGCGGCATTGCGGGATATATGGATAAAAACAATCCTTCATGGGCTTGCTCAACAACAAACTGCTACAACGCAGGCGCGGTTACCGCGCAGGGCGAGGATGCGGTCTCCGGCGGCGTTGTCGGCTATAATTACAACTGCACTGTTGAAAATTGTTATTATGATAACGAAAAGTGCGGTTGTGAAAAAGCGGTGGGCAATTCCGCTGACACAGGCACCGTAAAAGGTCTTGCGACAGCAGATATGACGGGCGAGGCCGCGCTCGGGAGTATGACATTCTCATACGATGAGGGCGTAACAAGCCCCTGGCTCACAAAGAAAAACGCGGACGGCTGGGCTTACTACCCCCACCTTAAGGGCTTCGCCTACGACAGCGTATCCACAGACGAAAACTGGCCCGCGAAAACGGAACCTCCCAAGGCGGACCCCTTAATCACATTGTCCGTCACTCCCGAAGAACCCGTTTACGGCGACGATATCACAATAACGGCAACTCTCCCCGAAAACGCAACCGGCACGGTAACTTTGGCAATCGAAGATAAAGAATTAACCGCGTCTGTTGACGGCGACGGCACTGCGACGTTTACAATACCCGGTCTTACGCCCGGCGAGCGTGATGTCAGCGTATCTTACGGCGGCGATGACAATTACAACGCTGTTACAGAGGAATTAACGGTGAAAATTCCCAAATATTCATTCACCGTTACTCTTGAAATATCCCCCGAAGAACCCGTTTACGGCGACGATGTCACAATAATCGCGCATCTTCCCGATGACGCGACGGGAGTCATTACCCTGACCGTTGACGGAATTGATTATACCGTTCCGGTTAAAGACGGCGAAGCGGTATGCACCGTCGGAAGCCCTGCCCCGGGCGAACACACCGTTACCGCCTCTTACCCCGGCGACGACTACTACAACGAAGCGTCCGCATCGGGAACATTTACGGTTCAGGCAGCCGTAATTGCCCCGACCGGCATTGAACTTGACCAAACGAATATAACGCTCGAAAAAGGCGCAACCGAAAATCTTACCGCGACCATACTCCCCGACGGCGCAACCGGCACAATAACCTGGAAATCAGACAATCCCGGTAAGGTCTCCGTTGACAACGGCACTGTCACCGCCGTCGATTCCGGCACCGCGACTGTTACCGCGAGTATAGAAGGCACGGATTTCTCGGCAGACTGCTTTGTAACTGTTGTTGACTGCCTGCACAGGAATAAGAGCCATGTTGATGAAAAGGAAGCAAAATGCACCGAAGCGGGCAACAATGAATATTATGTATGCGACGACTGCGGCGCATGTTTCAAGGCAGACGGCGTAACGCCGACAACTGTGGAGGAAGAAACAATCTCCGCGCCCGGTCACGACTGGGGCAGGCCCACATACACCTGGGATAAAGATAATAATTATGCCACCTGCACGGCAAAGCGTGAGTGCACAAGAAGCGGCTGCGGGCTGGAAGAAACCGAAACCGTAAACTCATCATATACCTCAACAGCCACCTGCGTTGAGGCGGGCATGATATTCTACACGGCATCATTTACAAACGCCGCTTTTGAGGCGCAGGAAAAAGAGGTTCCTGTTGACGCTCTCGGCCACAACTGGCAGGAAGTTATTATTTATGAGGCAACGGCGGACAGTCTGGGCGAAATTCAGGAAAAATGCTCGCGCTGCGGAGATACGGGTGACAGTTGGTATTACCTTCTTGACGAAACCTCGCCCTCCGGATATCCCTACGGCGGATATATCAGCGACTGGACCGTATTTGCAAAAGATAAGGCACCACTCGGCGACGGCGACATCACCGTGATTCTTCAGGATCCGCTTGAATCGCTGAACACGAATGAATTTGAGCCCACGAATGACTTTGAGATTGTAATCAAGAGCGTATCGGCTGACCTCGGCGAAAACTATGACGGCGCTCAGCAGCCCGAAAACGCCTACAAAGCCAATGTGGTTATCAAGATTAACGGCGAAGAGATTTCCGGTCAGCTTCCCGGAAAGGTCAGACTGCTTCTTGAAATCCCCGACGGCTGGGATATAAACGATGTTGAGGCGCTTCTCATCAACATCGGCGCGGACGATGAATTTGTTGAGTGCATTGAATATCAGTTATATGGTGAAGAAGACAATTTCATGGGAACGGTCAGTGAGGATTATGAGCCGGGCGAAGGCGAAAGCGTAAAGGTGTTCGCCGCTATATGGACCGACCACTTCAGCGATTACGCGCTGGTTGACGTTCTCACCGACGAAGAAGCGTTTGAAAAATACAAGGAAGACGCGAAGGACGACATAGACGCTCTCGCAAAAGAAGGCGACAGTGCCGCTGTCAGCGAAATCTTAAGCGGCGCGAAGGATGACATCGACGCGCTCTTATATGACGACGGCAAATCGCTTGAGGAAAACAAGGCGGATGTTGACGATATAGTTGACGCCGCGGGCACAGCGGCTGATGAACAGCGCGCCGCGGATAAACTCGCCGCCGAAAAAGAGGCAGCGAAGGAAGAACTCGAGAATTATAAGAACCCCGAGGATTACAGACCCGACCAGCAGACGGAGCTTCAGAACGCGATAAGCAGCGGTAAAGACGCCATCGACAACGCCGAAGATTCAGATGGCGTGGCGGCAGCCCTGGCGGACGCGAAAACGGCAATCGACGCTATCAAGACCGACGAACAGCTTACAGCGGAAGAACTTGCCGCCGCAAAGGCAGACGCCAAGGAAGAACTCGAAAACTACAAGAATCCCGGGGATTACAGACCCGCCGAGCAGACGGAACTCGAAAACGCCGTGAACAGCGGTAAGGACGCCATCGACAACGCCGAAGACACGGACGGCGTGGCGGCAGCCCTGGCGGACGCTAAAGCGGCAATCGACGCTATCAAGACCGACGCGGATTATATTGCCGAGGAACTTGCCGCCGACAAGGAAGCGTTCGAAGAATACAAGAGCGACAAGAAAGACGAAGTTGACGCGCTCGCGCAGGAGGACGACAGTGACGCCGTCAAAGAAATCATAGACAGCGCGAAGGACGGCATCGACAAGCTCGAATATGACGAGAGCAAGTCGCTTGAAGACAACAAGGCGGCAGTTGACGCTAAAGTTGACGAAGCCGAAAAAGCCGTTGAGGATCAGCGCGAGGCGGAAAAACTCAACACAACGGTTGAAATCAAGGACTTTGAAGAGCAGAGCGAAATCGGCTACAGGGAAGATGTGACCTACACCGCGGACGCAACCGACCTGCCCGAGGGCGCGGAAATTCACTGGTTCGTAAACGGCGAGGATGTCGGCACCGGTGAAAGCTATACAGTCGAAGACCCGACAGAGGATTACACAATTCAGGCGAAAGTCGTTGACAAGGACGGCAACACCGTATCCGAATCCTCAACGGCGAAAGTCAAGGTCAGAAACGGCTTCTTCGACCGCCTCAATGCCTTCTTCGCCGAGTTAATTGAAAAAATCCTCGGCAAAGCGATTGCCGATCTCCTCACATCAATTTGCTGACAATGTTAAACAAAACAGGGAACGCTGAACAGCGTTCCCTGTTTTAATGTTTGGGCATAACAGAGTAATGCACTCTGATCCCGCCGGTTTGTTGTCTTTCCTCAACAATCCCATAATAAACTCCATAACACATATAAAATTTATGGTTCTTTTATGGAACTGTTGAGGATAACTCCCCTTTAAAAATCCTTTCCTTTATCTTATATGGCGATAATAAAAAGCGACTGCGTCCGCTGTATTTGCGGATGCAGTCGTTGTTCTTTCCTCAAAAATACCATATAAATTATTGGATGGTATGGGTTTGTTGAGGAAGGATAATAAATATTATAACATTTGCTTTATTATTTCAGTTGCTGCATTTATACCTGCCCTATGATCGCTTGACGTTTTTGAAAGTGTGGTGTTGTACCGTGAATCACCAAAATATGTCAAACTATAGTGCTTGCCTTCTTCAGATATGTTGAATTCAAATCGCTCAAGTTCTGATCTGATAGCTTTGCTCATAGTTGTGTATCCCTTTAGAGTTTGGGTAATATAGCCCTCACGGTAGTCTTTATTCACAAAATAAACAAACAAAGCGGATTATTCGGAATAATTGCCCATTTTCAGGTCGAATTTGTTTTTGGTGGGGTTTTTCGGAACGGGCACGGGGTAATCTCCCGTGAAGCAGCCGTCGCAGAAGCACACATCCGCTCCTTCGGCGATTTTGTGCGTAGCCTCAATGGAGAGGTATCCGAGCGAGTCGGCTCCGACCACCTTCGCAATTTCGGCCGCGTCGGCGTATTTGCCTGTCGATATCTGTGACGAAATAGCAGGGATGTTTAAACGGCGGGGATGAAATGCGCAGATGAACCTCTTTCGCGCCCGCGTTGCGTAAAAGTCGGATGATTCCCGCGCAGGTGGTTCCGCGCACGATAGAGTCGTCAACCATGATTACGCGTTTACCGTCAACGGTTTCCTTTATTGCGTTGAGCTTGAGCTTTACCGTGTTTTCGCGCTGCTTCTGTGAGGGCTGAATGAAGCTTCTGCCCGTGTATTTGTTCTTGATGAAACCCACCCCGTAGGGAATCCCGCTTTCCTGCGAGTAGCCGAGAGCCGCGTCAATGCCCGAATCGGGCACGCCGATTACAATATCGGCGTCAACAGGATGCTCTCTCGCCAAAAACTTACCCGCGTTTATCCTCGCGTGATGAACGCTCACGCCGTCAATGACGGAATCGGGCCTCGCGAAATAGATATACTCGAAAACGCACAGACTGCTTTTTTCCTTTTCACGGCAGTGCGAGGTTATAGACTGCACGCCTTCCTTTGAAAACACAACGATTTCGCCAGGTCTCACATCGCGGACAAAATCGGCGCCGACAGCGTCAAGCGCGCAGGTCTCGCTCGCCGCGACATAAGAGCCGTCCGCGGTTTTGCCGATGCACAGCGGTCTGAATCCGTTTGGATCGCGGAAGGCTATCATCTTCGTGGCGGTCATAAGAATACAGGAATAGGCTCCCCTCACGGTCTGCATCGTCTTTTCAACCGCTTCGCTCGTGCTCGACGAGGTCAGACGGTCGGAAACAAGCGAGTAGGCGATTGCCTCCGTATCGGACGAGCCGTGGAATATGCCGCCCGAGAGTTCGATTTTTCTGCGGATTTCATCGGAATTAGTGAGATTTCCGTTGTGCGCAAGCGCGAGGTTACCCTTGATGTGGCGGATGACAAGAGGCTGGATGTTGTTTATATCCCTGCCGCCCGTCGTTGAATAGCGCACGTGTCCCAGCGCCATATTGCCGTTTCCGAGCCGCTCGAGCTTTTCGGGCGAAAACACCTCGGAAACAAGGCCGTCGCCCTTGTAGTGGGAGAACACGCCGTCGCTGTTGACAGCTATTCCGCAGGATTCCTGTCCCCTGTGCTGGAGGGCGTGAAGTCCGAGATAGACAAGGGAGGCGACATCCGCCGTTTTCGCTCCGAAAATACCGAGCACGCCGCATTCTTCGTGTAATGAATTAAACATAACGCTCCTTCTCCGCTCTTAATTCGCGGTGTAAAGATTCGCGTAAGGTCTTGAGGTTTCGGGGATGAGTTTCATAAAAGGTTTTTTCATTATTTCATCGTAATCCGCGTCAAAATAACGGCAGTATTTTTTGATATAGCCGTCAAGCTCCTTCCTGTCGCCGTCATTCAATGAAACGGCCTTTATGTTCGGCGAGAGATTTTCCTTCGGGAATGAGCCGCGAACAAAAATTTTGCCGCCGTGCATACCCGAGGCGCAGTGCGTGCCGAAAAGCTTTTCTCCGCGTTTAAGATTCAGGCCGAGCAGGACTATCGTGCCGCCCGCCATATATTCGCCGAGGAAGGAGCCCGCGTTGCTTCCGATTACGAGAACGGGTCTCATTGAGCGGAATTCCTTCATATGTATTCCGCCGCGGCAGCAGACGTTGTCGCGCACATATATCTGACCGTCTCTCATTCCGTAGCCGAGAGCGTCGCCCGCGTGACCGTGGATTATTATTTCGCCGCCGCCCATCGTGTTGCCGACAGCGTCCTGGCCGTGACCGTGAAGAACTATCCTTCCGCCGTTGAGGCAGAAGGCGAGGTCATTGCCCGCCGTTCCCTGTATTTCAAGGGTTTTCCCACTTCCAAGCGCGCAGCCGAGATATCTCTGACCGTTCACCTCGGTGACGGCAACCTTGTTTTTTGAGAGGAACTCGTTTTTTATTTCTTCATTGACTTCGGCGTATCCTCTAATTCCCGCTGTAACGCTCATATTACGGGTTCTCCTTTCATCAGGTCTTTCCTCCTGGCCTTGTCAAAAATAAAGGGGTCGGGAGTTGCGGACAAATCGCCGCGAAGGGTTGATATATCCGTTTTTGTTTCAATAAGATTTGTGTAAATGCCGGCGTTCGCGCTTGAATTGATAAGCACATATCCTACAAGGCGGCCGCCCTCGAAAATCAGGCGCTTGTAGCCGTCGCCGGATTTTATGATTTTATCGGAATACTTTTCGTCCTGCGCGTTGATAAGCCCGCAGGTGCAGATTCTCAGCCCGTAAAAGTCAATTGCGTTTACGGAATAGCTTTTTTCAATGGTGAGATTTCCGCCCGCCATCTGCGAGCCCGCGGCTGTTCCCTGATTGACTGCGTTGGGCCAGAGCGCGATTACTCTTTTACTGCCGTCGAGCATATCCACGGAAACGGCGCAATCGCCCGCCGCGTAGATGTTTTTATCGCTTGTCCTCATAGTAGCCGTGTCGGTGATTATTCCTCTGTTCACTTCAAGTCCGCATTTTTCGGCGAGTTCCGTTTCGGGGCGCACGCCGACGGCGAGAACGAGCAGGTCGCAGGGAAGCTCATCACCGTTTCTGAGAATAACGGAGGTTATTCTGCTTCCTTTGCTCTTCGCTTCGGTTACGGTCTGACCGAGGTGAAATGTTATATGCCCCTCAGTTTCAATGTATTTCTTAACCGATTTCGCGGATTTTTCATCGAGTATTGAGGGAAGAATTCTCGGCGCGAGTTCGACAACATCGACGCTCCTGCAGATTTTCGAAAGTCCTTCGGCGGCTTTCATACCGATAAGTCCCGCTCCTATGACGACCGCCCTTGTGCTTCTGTTCGCCTTCGCTTTAAGCTGTTTCGCGGCCTCAAGGTCGAGAAATGTCAGCGCGTTTTCCTTTGCGTCAACATTTTTCATCGGGGGAACGAAAGGCTTTGAGCCCGTGCATAAGCAGAGCCTGTCATAGGGATAAACCTTTCTGCCCGCCTTAACGGTTTTCGCTTTTCTGTCTATTGATTTAACATCAGCGCCCGTGACGATGTTTATATTTTCGGCGGCGTAGTGCGATGCTTTCCTCAGATACATTCCGCTTTCCCAGACAACGCCCTTTAAATAATAACTGATTGACGGTCTGCTGTATGGCAGATAGTTTTCCTTCGTGAGAATGGTGATTTCGCCTTTTTTATCTTCTTTTCTTATCTGCTCAGCGCAGGCGAGTCCCGCGGCGGAGGCTCCGATTATCACATATTTCATTTTTCATCGCCTCCCAGATTCGTATATATGAGAGCGTGATTGGGGCAGTTCTTCACGCAGGCAGGTTCGTCCTCGTTGCGGCAAAGGTCGCATTTTACGGCGGTTTTCCCCTCTTTTATACAGCCGTAGGGGCATACCGCGAGGCAGGTCATACAGCCTATGCACTTGTTTTCGTTGACATAGACAATGCCCGTGTTTTTATCCTTCGTCATCGCTCCCGTTATGCACGCCTTTACGCATTTCGGATCGTCGCAGTGGCGGCAGTTGAGAGCCGCCGAAACGAATCTGTCGCCGTAAACCGTAACTCTCGATACGGGAGCGGGCTCTTCGTATTTGTTCGCCCTGATGATATCCTTTGAGAGCGAGTGCGCCGTTTTGCAGTGAACCTCGCACAGACGGCAGTTCACACAGAGTTCTTCAATCGCATATATTCTTTTCATTCTGCCGCCTCCTTATTC